>JAZBLM010000014.1:0-41332 GCA_037033225.1 Pseudomonadota bacterium | reverse complement strand
ACCCGCGCCAGCCATAGCGGCGACGGCCGATCAGCAGCACGCCGAACACGATCCACGACAGCACGCTGAGCACGGTCTTGTGCACCAGTTTCTGTGCCAGCAGGTCGTCGACGAACAGCACGCCGGTCACCAGGGTCAGGGTCAGCAGGAAGAATCCGACCGTGATCACCCGGAACAGCAGCGATTCCAGATCCGCCAGCGGCGGCAGGGCGCGCAGCCACGGGCCGAACTCACGGCGCCGCAGGGCGCGCTCCTGCAGCCACAGCATGATCGCCAGCAGCGCGGCGATGCTCAGCGTGGCGTAGGACAGCAGGGCCAGCCACGCGTGGGTGGCCAGCCGCCAACCCAGCTCCTTGCCGGGCTCATGTCCATAGACGTGGTAGGCCGCCAGCAGCACCGCAGCCAGCGGGAATACCACCACGCCCAGCGCCGCCATGCGTCCACGCGCGCCCACCAGCGAGGTCAGGCACGCCATGCCCAGGCCCACCAGCGACAGTGCGGCGAAGAAATGCATGTCCGGCCCGCCAGCGTTCTGCAGCGCCACCTGCACGTGGTAGCCGGCATGCAGCAGCAGCGCGGGCAGGGCCGCACCCAGCCAGCTGCGGCCGGGACGGGGCGCCTCGCTGCCGACCGCGCGCACCAGCAGCACGGTAGCGGTCAGGTAGAGCAGGACTGCGATGAGAACGATTGTCATCGTGGAAGTTTCTCATACCGCGGCGCTTTGGCGATGACGCTTCGCGCGCATCTGGCGGCGTGGGGTGACCGGCTATACTGTCGGCCTCATTGTCCCCCGTTCCAGACAGGTTGCATCGCATGTTCGAGTCCCTGACCCAGCGCCTTTCCGGCACCATCGAGCGCCTGCGCGGCCGTGGCCGCCTGACCGAGGAAAACATCCGCGAGGCCACCCGCGAAGTGCGCATCGCGCTGCTGGAAGCCGACGTGGCGCTGCCGGTGGTGCAGGCGCTGGTGGAGCGCATCAAGGAGCGCGCGGTCGGCCAGGAAGTGCTGAAGTCGCTGACGCCCGGCCAGGCCCTGATCAAGATCGTCCGCGACGAGCTGACCAGCGTGATGGGCGCCGAGGCCAGCGACCTCAACCTCAACGTGCCCGCGCCGGCGATCATCCTGATGGCGGGCCTGCAGGGCGCCGGCAAGACCACCACCGTGGGCAAGCTGGCCAAGCACCTGAAGGAAAAGCGCAAGAAGAAGGTGATGGTGGTGTCGGCCGACGTCTACCGTCCGGCCGCCATTGAACAGCTGAAGACGCTGGCCGAGCAGGTCGGCGTGCTGTTCTTCGCCTCCAGCGCCGACCAGAAACCGGAAGCCATCGTGCGCGCCGCGATCGATGATGCGCGCAAGTCGTTCGTCGACGTGCTGATTGTCGATACCGCCGGCCGCCTGGCCATCGACGACGCGATGATGGCTGAAATCAAGGCCCTGCATGCGGCGGTCAACCCGGCCGAAACCCTGTTCGTGGTCGACGCCATGACCGGCCAGGACGCTGCCAACACCGCCAAGGCCTTCGGTGATGCACTGCCGTTGACCGGCGTGGTGCTGACCAAGACCGACGGTGACGCGCGTGGCGGTGCCGCGCTGAGCGTGCGCTACATCACCGGCAAGCCGATCAAGTTCGTCGGCGTCAGCGAAAAACCGGACGGCCTGGATGTATTCCATCCCGACCGCATCGCCAGCCGCATCCTGGACATGGGCGATGTGCTGTCGCTGGTGGAGCAGGTCGAGCAGCAGGTCGACAAGGACAAGGCCCAGAAGCTGGCCGACAAGGTCGCCAAGGGCAAGAAGTTCGACCTGAACGACATGCGCGACCAGCTGGAACAGATGCAGAACATGGGCGGCATCGGCGGCCTGATGGACAAGCTGCCCGGCCTGGGCCAGATCCCCGACCACCTCAAGCAGCAGGTCAGCCAGGGCAAGGAAGTGCCGCGCATGATCGCCATCATCAGCTCGATGACCAAGAAGGAGCGCCGTAACCCGGGGCTGCTGAACGGTTCGCGCCGGGCCCGCATCGCGCGCGGTTCGGGCACCCAGCCGGCCGACGTCAACAAGCTGATGAAGCAGTACATGCAGATGGAAAAGATGATGAGCAAGATGGCCGGCGGCGGCATGAAGGGCATGATGCGCAGCATGAAGGGCATGATGGGCGCCATGGGCGGCCGCGGCCTGCCGTTCCGCTGATCGTTCCGGCCGGGCCCCGGCCCGGCAGCGTGGGAGCCCGAGTGCCATGCACAATCACGAGATCGCCGCACGCGTAGCGCGCTTCTGCCAGCGCTTCGAGCTGCAGCTGCCGATCCTCCTGGCGCCCATGGCCGGTGCCTGCCCGGTGCCGCTGTCCAGTGCCGTCGCGGCCGCGGGGAGCATGGGCGCGATGGGTGCGGTGCTTTCGCCGGCCGCGGATATCGGGCGGTGGCTTGCCGAATTCCGCAGCCGCTGCGATGGGCCTGCGCAGGTGAATCTCTGGATACCCGACGCCGCGCCCGCGCGCGATACGCAGGCCGAGGCGGCGACCCGCGCCTTTCTGGCGCAGTGGGGGCCGGAAGTCCCTGCCAGCGCGGCCGAGGCGGGGCCTGCCGATTTCGATGACCAGTTCAACGCTGTGCTCGAGGCACGGCCGGCCGTGCTGTCGACCATCATGGGCGTGCTGGACGACGCGCAGGTGCGCCAGCTGAAGGATGCCGGCATTGCCTGGATCGCCTGCGCTACGACGCTGCGCGAGGCACGCGCCGCGCAGGCTGCCGGGGCGGACGCGGTGGTTGCGCAGGGCTTCGAGGCCGGCGGCCACCGTGGCGCATTCGATCCAGCCCGCGCCGAGCAGCAGCTGGTCGGCCTGTTCGCGCTGCTGCCGCGGCTGGCTGATCACCTGGAGGTGCCGGTTATCGCTGCAGGTGGCATTGCCGACGGGCGTGGCATCGCGGCCGCGCTGACCCTGGGTGCCAGCGCGGTGCAGATCGGGACCGCCTTTCTGCGGACCCCGGAAGCCGCGCTCTCCCCTGCGTGGGCGGCAGGGCTGGCCGCCAGCGAACCCGAAGACACCTGGCCGACGCGGGCGTTCAGCGGACGGCTCGGGCGCGGGCTGGCCACGGACTACGTCCGCGCGGCAGCATCACCCAGGGCGCCGGTACCGCGTCCATATCCGGTGCAGCGCGGGCTGACCGCACCGATGCGGGCGCAGGCGGCCCGTGATGGCGAGCTGGCGTCGATGCAGGCCTGGGCCGGGCAGTCGGCGTGGATGGCGCCGGCCGAACCGGCGGCGGTGCTGCTGCAGCGCTGGTGGCAGGACGCGCAGGCGCGACTGTGAGCGCCTCGGCCGACACCCACTACAGCTGCAACGGCAGGCCAGCGGATCCTGCGTCGCTGGCGGCAGCGCTGGTCAACTATGGTCACTTCACTTCCTTGCAGGTGCGTGCCAGCGCGGTGCAGGGGCTGGACCTGCATCTGGAGCGACTGCGGCATGCGACCCAGGCGCTGTTCGGCAGCGCGCTGGACGGCGCGCAGGTGCAGGACTGGATGATGCAGGCGCTGGATGCTGCCGGACGCGTTGATGCGTCGATGCGGGTCAGCGTGTTTTCGCGCCATTTCGATTTCCGCGATCCGCTGGCGGCGGTGCCGGTGGATGTGCTGGTCGCTGTCTCTGCGCCGGTCGAGCTGCGCCAGCCGCGTGCGGTATGCAGCGTGCGCTACCAGCGCGAACTGCCCGCACTCAAACATGCCGGAACGTTCGGGCTGTTCCAGCAGCGACGCGAGGCGATGGCGGCCGGTTTCGACGATGCCCTGTTCCTCGGCCCCGATGACCGGGTCAGCGAGGGAACGACCTGGAACCTGGCGCTGCATGACGGCCAGTCGCTGGTGTGGCCGCAGGCCGCCGCGCTGCGCGGCACGGCCGAGGCGCTGTTGCGGCAGCACTGGCACGGACCGCAGGACGTGCGTCCGGTGCCCGCAGTGGAGCTGGACACGGCGCAGGCGGCCTTTGCCTGCAATGCCAGCGGAGTATGGCCGTTGTCCGCGATTGATGGACGCGCGCTGCCCGGATCGGCCGCGCTGGCCGAGCAGGGCAGGGCGGTACTGGCCCAGGTGCCCTGGCAACCCCTACACCGGTACTGCAACCAGATCCGGTAGTGACGGCCGCTGGCCGTCAGTCCCCTGCCGTTGGCCCCACCGCGCATTCCCCGGCACGCCCGGACCCGCATACGACGGGGTTGGCGCGCGCCACCGCTGCCGCTATAATCGCCGGCTTACCGCGCCATCCTGGCGACTGGGCTACATAGGAAAACGACACCATGGTCAAGATTCGACTGACCCGCGGCGGCGCCAAGAAGCGTCCGTTCTACCACATCATCGTCACCGACGTCCGTAGCGCCCGCGACGGCCGCAACATCGAGCGCGTTGGTTTCTACAACCCGGTTGCACAGGGTGGCGAGAAGCGTATCGAACTGGACCTGGCCCGCGTTGAGCATTGGGTTGCCAACGGCGCACAGCCGACCGACAAGGTGCGCAACCTGATCAAGGAAGCGTCCAAGTCCCAGGCCGCTGCGGCCTGATCTTGAAGGGCCGCGCCTGGCGCGGCCCGTTCGGACTACGCAGATGAAAGATATCGAGCGCCGGATCCTGCTGGGCAGGGTTGCCGGCGCTTTTGGTGTGCGCGGCGAACTGAAGCTCGAGTCCTGGACCGAGCCGCGTTCTGCCATTTTCAATTACCAGCCGTGGATCGTGGTCAGCCCCTCGGGGCAGGAGTCCACGCTGTCCGGCGTGCGCGGACGCGATACCGGCAAGCACCTGATCGCCCGGTTCCCCGGCGTGGACGACCGCGACGTGGTCGAGGCGATGCGTGGGACCGAGGTCTACGTGGCTCGCAGTTCGCTGCCGCCGCCGAAGCCGGACGAGTATTACTGGGTCGACCTGGAAGGCCTGGACGTGAAAACCGTCGACGGCGTCTCGCTGGGCCAGGTGTCGCACCTGTTTTCCACGGGCTCCAACGACGTGCTGGTGGCCCGTGGTGACCGCGAGCGGATGATTCCCTTCGTGCAGCCGGATTTCGTGGTGTCGGTGGACTTCGACGCCAATCTGGTCGTGGTCGACTGGGATCCGGAGTTCTGATGCGGTTTGACGTCATCACCCTGTTCCCGGAATTTCTCGCCCAGTCGGCTGGACTGGGCGTAGTGGGCCGGGCCCAGGAAAAAGCGCTGTTCAGCCTGCATGGCTGGAATCCGCGCGACTACGCCGAAGGCAACTATCGCCGGGTGGACGACCGTCCGTTCGGTGGCGGCCCCGGCATGGTGATGCTGATCGAACCGCTGCAGGCCTGTCTGGCGGCGGTCCGCGAGGCCGATTCGACGCCTGCGCCGGTGATCTACCTCAGCCCGCAGGGGCGTCCGCTGACCCAGGCCAAGGTGCGGGAGCTGGCGGCGCTGCCGCGCATGATCCTGCTGTGCGGCCGCTACGAGGGCATCGACGAGCGCTTCCTGGCCAATGCAGTCGACGAGGAGATTTCCCTCGGCGACTACGTCCTGTCTGGCGGCGAGCTCGGCGCTGCGGTGATCATCGATGCGGTGGCGCGGCTGCAGGAGGGGGCGTTGAACGACGCTGAATCTGCGGCCCAGGACAGCTTCGAGGGCGAGCTGGGGCTGCTGGACTGCCCGCATTTCAGCCAGCCGGCCCAGCATCCGCTGGGCGACGTGCCGGACGTGCTGCGTTCGGGCAACCACGCCGCCATCGCCGCCTGGCGCCGCCAGCAATCGCTGCTGCGCACGTGGCAGCGGCGGCCGGAGCTGCTGGACGAGGCCGCGCTGGGCAAGGCGGACCGCAAGCTGCTGGCCCAGGGCCGGGATGGACTGGAAAAAGACGCTGCCCCCTAGCGAGGCAGGCCCAGGATGGGCTAGAATCGCGGATTACCTTCGGCCGGACTGGTCGATGTGCACCATACATAACAAACGTGCGGCGCAATCCAGTGACCGCATAAGCCCAAGCTGTCGAATGACACGCCCACCCGAACATACGAATCGGTGTAACCCATGAGCAAGCTGAACAAATCCATCGTCGCGGACTTCGAATCCGCCCAGATCACCCGCGAACTGCCGAAGTTCAGCCAGGGCGACACCGTCGTCGTGAACGTGAAGGTGAAGGAAGGCAACCGTGAGCGCGTCCAGGCCTACGAAGGCGTTGTGATCGCGACCAAGAACGGCGGCCTGAACTCGGCCTTCACCGTGCGCAAGATCTCGCACGGCTACGGCGTCGAGCGCGTCTTCCAGACCCACAGCGCCATCATCGACTCGGTCGAAGTGAAGCGTCGCGGTAAGGTCCGCGCCGGCAAGCTGTACTACCTGCGTGGCCTGGAAGGCAAGGCTGCCCGCATCAAGGAAGATCTGGCTGCTGCTGCGCAGGCCAAGGCCGCGCGCCTGGCTGCCAAGGCTGCCCAGTAAGACCTGCCGACAACTCCGGTTGTCGCCGCAACGGCCGCCTTCGGGCGGCCGTTTGCGTTTGTGCATTCGCAGCCACTATGTTGGGCGGATGAATACGCCGACTCCTCCGATTTCCGATCGCTATCCCGCGCCGGTACGCCGCGCGCTGCATCAGCTTGATGCCGCTGGCGTGAAGCGTTCCATGTCTGCGCCGCCGCTGTACCGCCTGTTCTGGCGGCTGGGGTGGGGCGTTGCTCCGCCGATCCTGACCGGCTTCGTGGGCAACGTATTGACCACCGGCGCCTGGTTCGCCGTCGGCTGGGGCGTGGCAATGTGGCTGATGCTTTGGCGGAACACCGGCCTGACCGTCGTCGGCATGGCCATCATCGCCATCATCGCCGGCCTGGCCTTCGGTGTGCTGATGGCGCTCATGCTGCGCTACCAGCGCCAGCGGCTGGGCCTGCCGCTGTGGAAAGACCTGACCTGACGCGCCAACCGGTAGTGACGGCCGCTGGCCGTCAACCTCCCTGACCGGTAGTGACGGCCGCTGGCCGTCAACCTCGCGTCCCCAGCCGGCTGAAACGGGCGCTTGCCACTTTTCCCTCGCCGGCGTGGCATGCTCGGCACTGCGCAGGCGAGGGCAGGGCGATGACGTTGCTGGCAGGTGGCAATCCGCAGATTCCCAAAGGCGAAGGCGACGCGCCGGTGCAGGCGTGGATCGCCGCTGCACCGGGCTGGAAGCAGGCAGCCGCCGCCGAAATCGACACCCTGCTGGAGCACGCAGTGCCGGGCCTGCGCAAGGCGGTGAAATGGAACTCGCCACTCTACGGCGCGCCGGACCAGGAGGGCTGGTTCCTCAGCCTGCACTGCTTCGACCGCTACATCAAAGTCGCATTCTTCAACGGTACCCAGCTGGAGCCTCACCCGCCAGAGGGATCGAAACAGCCGCAGACGCGCTACCTGCATGTGCTCGAAGCGCAGGCGCTGGATACCGGGCAGTTCATCGACTGGGTACGCCAGGCCAGCGCGCTGCCCGGTCAGAAGATGTAGACGCGGCGTGGGCCGGGACTCGTTGCGCCGGCTTCAGCCCGCAACGGGCGGACGTCGAACGCCGGCGCTACATCCTCCCGTCAACGCGGCTGAGGGCCGGCTTCAGCAACGCGACATCCGGATCAGCGACCGGGGACGGCGGCGTGGCCGGTACTTCAGCCGGGGTGCCGTGGGCCTGGCCATCGAGCATGCGCGCCTTGCGCCAGCCGCCCCAGCGGTAGTACGCCAGCGACAGCAGAATGGACACCAGAGAGCTGGCCGGGAAGCTCCACCAGATCGCATCCACGCCCATATACGGCTGCAGGAATTCGGCAAACGGCACCCGCACGCCCCACAGCGAGCCGGCCAGGATCAGCAGGGGCGCGAGTACCGCGCCGGTCGAACGCACCACGCCGGAAATGACGAAGCTGACACCGAAGAACAGGAACGACCACACCGCGATGTGGTTCAGATGCCGGGCTGCTTCCAGCGCCTGGCTGCCATCGGGCAGGAACAGCGACAGCGTGTAGCGGTCGAGCAGAATGAGCGGTGCGATCAGCACGCCGGTCAGCAGGAAGTTGAACAGCACGCCCTGCCGCGCCGTCGCCCGCACCCGGCCCCACTGCTGCGCGCCGACGTTCTGCGCGGCCATCGATGAGCACGCCGCGCCGATCGCCATCGCCGGCATCTGCACGTAGGTCCACAACTGCAGCGACGCGCCGTACGCGGCGGCGGTGTCGGTCCCGTACTGGTTGACCATGGTCATCAGCATGATCATCGACAGCGAGATCAGCACCATCTGCAGGCCCATCGGCACGCCCTTGACCACCAGCGCCTTCAGGATCACCAGATCGACCTTGAACAGCGCCATGTCCTTGCGCCCCAGCCACAGCACGTGGCGCTTGTGGCGCATGTACAGCAGCAGCGCGATCAGCGAGAGCGTCTGCGCGATCAACGTGGCCCACGCCGCGCCGGCGATGCCCAGCTCCGGCAGCGGGCCCAGGCCGAAGATCAGCAGCGGATTGAGGACGATGTCCAGGGCCACCGAAACCAGCAGGAAGCGGAAGGGCGTGCGCGCATCGCCCGCACCGCGCATGGCCGCGCTGAGAAAGGCAAAGGCGTACAGCGTCGGCATCGCCAGGAAGATGATTTTGAGGTAGGCCTCTGCCAGCGGGAGCGACTCGGCCGGCGTCCCCATCGCGGCCAGCAATGGGTGGGAGAGAAACCAACCGGCCACTGCGATCACCACCGACAGGCCGATGAAGAACGTTGCGCTGGTGCCCATCACCCGTCGGGCCTGGGTGATGTCCTTGGCGCCCATGGCCTGTCCGATCAGGATGGTCGCGGCCATGCCGATGCCGAACACCGACCCGATCAGGAAGAACATGATGTTGTTGGCGTTGGCCGTCGCCGTCAGCGCCGCCTCGCCCAGGAAACGACCGACCCAGACCGCGTTGACTGACCCGTTCAACGACTGCGCGATGTTGCCGGCGAGGATCGGCAGCGAGAACAGCAGCAGGTTGCGGCCGATGGGGCCGGAGGTCAGGTCGAGGGGCGCTTTGGCCATGGCAACGTAGGTCGGGGCGTGGAGCCGCAGGCTAGCACCTGACAGGTTCAGCCAGCGTAAGCGGGACGTGCCCCGTGGCCGTCCACAGGCCTTGATTGCGCCCATCGCGACCGCATCTCGTGCTGCAGGTAGCCGCGCTGTCCCGGCGCGCAAGCGGAGTATCCCGACACGATGACCGACGTTTCCCTGTCGCCCCCCAGCGTTCGCCTGGATGTATGGCTGTGGGCCGCGCGCTTCTTCAGGACCCGCAGCCTGGCCAAGCAGGCGGTTGAAACCGGCAAGGTCGCCGTCGGCGGCCAGCGCCCCAAATCATCGCGCGCGGTGCGGGTGGGCGAGCAGCTGAGCATCGAGCGGGGCGAAGAGCAGTTCGAGATTGCGGTGGCCGGGCTGAGTGACCAGCGCGGTCCGGCACCGGTGGCCCAGCAGTTGTACGCAGAGACCGAAGCATCCAAGGCCCGGCGCGCCGAACTGCGTGCACAGCGGATCGCCGCACGCGATGGCTACAAGGCGCCCGAGCACAAGCCGGACAAGCGGGCGCGCAAGCTGATCCGCGCGCTGGGCGATCTGGACGCGTTGTAGACCGGGGTGCCGACCGGCAGGCCGACACCCCGTCGGCCTCAACCATGCAGGTCGTAGCGATCCAGTTCCATCACGCGCGCCCATGCCGCGATGAAGTCCTGCACGAACTTCTTCTGTCCGTCCTGGCTCGCGTAGACCTCGGCCAGCGCACGCAGTACCGAGTGCGAGCCGAACACCAGATCGGCCCGGGTGGCAGTCCAGCGCGGCGCGCCGCTGCGACGGTCGACGCCCTCGTAGCCGTCGCCGCTGGCCTTCCACTGCGTCCCCATGTCCAACAGGTTGACGAAGAAGTCGTTGCTCAGCGTCCCGACCCGATCAGTCAGCACACCCTGTGCACCGCCATCCGCGTTGGTGCCCAGCACGCGCAGGCCGCCGACCAGCGCGGTCAGCTCCGGTGCGGTCAGGGTGAGCTGCTGCGCCTTGTCGATCAGCAGCGACTCGGCCGGCACGCTGTAGCGACCCTGCAGGTAGTTGCGGAAACCGTCAGCCTTCGGTTCCATCACCGCGAAGGACGCGACATCGGTCTGCTCCTGCGTGGCATCGGTGCGACCCGGGGTGAACGGGACGCTGACCTCGTGCCCGGCCGCCTTCGCGGCCTGCTCGATGCCGACGCCGCCGGCCAGTACGATCAGGTCGGCCAGTGACACCTGGTGGCCGCCCTGGCCGTTGAAATCGGCCTGCACCTTCTCCAATGCGCCGATCACCTTGGCCAGCTGCTGCGGCCGGTTGACCGCCCAGTCCTTCTGCGGCGCCAGACGCACGCGGGCGCCGTTGGCCCCACCGCGCTTGTCGCCACCGCGGAACGTCGAGGCCGACGCCCAGGCGGTCGACACCAGTTCGGACACGCTGAGGCCGGTGGCTGCAATGGCCTGCTTGAGCGCGGCGATATCCTTCGCTTCGATCGACGGCTGGATCGCCTTCGGCACCGGATCCTGCCAGATGAACTCTTCGCTTGGGACCTCCGGGCCCAGATAGCGCGAACGCGGCCCCATGTCGCGGTGGGTCAGCTTGAACCAGGCGCGCGCGAAGGCGTCGGCAAACGCCTGTGGATCGGCGAGGAAGCGGCGCGAGATCTTTTCATAGGCCGGGTCGAAGCGCAGCGCCAGATCCGTGGTCAGCATCGTCGGACGGTGCTTCTTCGAGCGGTCGAACGCGTCAGGGATGATGGCGTCGGCATCCTTGGCCACCCACTGGTGGGCGCCGGCCGGGCTCTTGGTCAGTTCCCACTCGAACTTGAACAGATGCTCGAAGAAGTCGTTGCTCCACTGCGCCGGCGTGCGCGTCCACGTCACTTCCAGGCCACTGGTGATGGTGTCGCCCGCCTTGCCGCTGCCGAACCGGTTGCGCCAGCCCAGGCCCTGGTGTTCCAGGTCTTCGGCTTCGGGCTCAACGCCAACGTTGTCGGCCGGGCCGGCGCCGTGGGTCTTGCCGACGGTATGGCCACCGGCGATCAGTGCGACGGTCTCCTCGTCATCCATCGCCATGCGCGCGAAGGTATCGCGGATGTCATGCGCGGCGAGTACCGGGTCCGGGTTGCCGTCGGGGCCTTCCGGATTGACGTAGATCAGGCCCATCTGCACGGCGGCAAGCGGATTTTCCAGCTGGCGCGAATGTACGTCGCCATCAGCGTCATCTTCCGAAACCAGCACGCCGCCGGCCTTCTCCACGCCCTCGGAGCCGTGGCGGTAACGCTCGTCGCCTCCCAGCCAGGTGGTTTCCCGGCCCCAGTAGACATCCTGGTCCGGTTCCCAGCTGTCAGCACGGCCGCCGGCAAAGCCGAGCACCTTGTAGCCCATCGACTCAAGCGCAACGTTGCCGGTGAGGATCAGCAGATCGGCCCAGGAAATGGCCTGGCCGTACTTCTGCTTGATCGGCCACAGCAGGCGGCGCGCCTTGTCCAGGCTGACGTTGTCCGGCCAGCTGTTGAGCGGGGCGAAGCGCTGCTGGCCACGACCGCCGCCGCCGCGACCATCGCCGATGCGGTAGGTGCCGGCGGCGTGCCACGCCATGCGGACGAACAGTCCGCCGTAGTGGCCGAAGTCAGCCGGCCACCAGTCCTGCGAATCGGTCATCAGGCGCTTGAGATCGAACTTCAGCGCGGCGTAGTCCAGTTTCTTGAACGCAGCGGCGTAGTCGAAATCAGCATCCAACGGATTGGAGCGGCTGGAGTGCTGGTTGAGCAGGTCCACGCGCAGCTGCTTGGGCCACCAGTCCTGGTTGGTGGTGCCTTCGCCGGTGACGGCGTGGTTGAAGGGGCACTTGGCTTCGCTTTTCATGGGTTCTACCTGCGTACTGGCGAAAGTTGAATAGGGTCGGTGAATCAGGGTCGTGACCACGGTAAGCACCGTTGGTGGACACGTACATTCGATTCGTTCAACTGCAGCAATAGTAGAAAGCTATAACCGTTGAGTATTGGATTGTCGTGTTCGATCAGGAGCGCTTGCCGAGCAGTCCGCTGCCCAGTGTCAGTGCATCACTGAGCCCAAAACGTCCATCGCCGTCCTGATCGAACAGTGCGCCGAGCCCGCCGCCCGCCATGCCGGAGGCCTGCGCTTCCTGGCCCAACGCCTGACCGAGCTGGTTTGCATTGCCCTCTTGGGCAAAACGCTGCGCCAGAAACGACATTACGATGGGCGCAAGCAGGGCCAGCAGCTGTCCGGACTTCCCGCTGTCCAGCCCCGTCTTCTGGCCCAGCAACTGGGCAGCCTGCGGGCTCCGTTCGCCGAAGACGTGCCCGAGGATGCCCGCGCCGTTGGTGGCCTTGCCCCCGCTGCCGCCCAACACCGCGCCCAGCAGACCGCCGATATCGAATCCGCCGCCACCGCCAGGCGCGCTACCGGCAAGGTGGTCGCGCTGCAGCGCGTTGAGCAGCGACTGCGCGCCCTGCGGGGTACGGGCGTTGGTGCCCATGGCACCCATCAGCAGGGGCAGCGCCGACTGGATGGCCTGGCCGGCCTGCGTGCTGTCCACGCCAAGGGTCTGTGACACCTGCTGCAGCGCGGGGCCCTGCTGCAGCTGCTGGAGAAGAGACTGGGTGAGCGACTGTGCGTTCATGACGGAACTCCTGCTGCACGGATGGGTTCGGGCCGAGCATAACGCCGTGTGCACGAAAAGCCTGCGAAGGCTTCACGTGGCGTACTGTTCGCGCCAAGCGGACGCTGTCCCCGCGTGTCGCCGGGTATTGCTTCACCGCGGCGCCTGCCCGGCAATCCGGAGCAGCAGCCGGTCGAAGTCCGGCAGCAGGACCTGGTTTCCATGCCCGCTCAGGTGATCCTGGTCGAAGAACAGCGGCAACCCGTCCTGCATCGCGTTGCAGCGCCGCGCGTCGCACAGCAGGGGGAGCGGATCCCATACGTGCAGCGACGGGTAAGTAGCGCTCAGGCGATCAAGCAGGGCCATCTGCGGTGCACGCAGCGCCTCCATCTGCGAGCGCGCCACACTCAGGCCGCCAGCGCAGGCCGGGTTCATCCGGTTGAACACATCGGCGCAGCGGTAGGCCGGAGACCGGAAGACCGGCAGGGGCGCGTCGATGATCACCTGCACCTGCAGCGCCTGCAGGCGGGCAAGTACTGCGTTCGCCTCGCGCTCGGCGGCCACACGGTCAGCCGCAGTGCGCTCTGCGCGCAGCGAAGCGAAGCCCGCCGTCTCACCGGCACTCCAGTCTGCGTCGCGCAGGTCCTGCATGCGCAGCGAGGCCAGCAGCACGATGTCACCCGGCTTTGCGCTGCGTTCGATCCTCGACAGCACACCCTCCTGGTAGTCCGCACATTCGGCCGTACGCCCGCCGAGCAGGGTGACGATGCCGCAGCCGCCGCGTTCGTCGACCTGCAGCTGCATGTCGAATTGGCGCACCGCGATGCTGGCCAGCGTGCGGTAGGCGGCGGCGTGCGAATCCCCCGCGACGAACAGCGTGCGGCCTGACAACGCGGGCGCTGCGATGGGTTCGACCGGCATCCACTTCGGGTGCCGCTGCGCCCGCCAGCTGTAGCCGTCCCGCGTGCTGCTGAGCGATATCGCATCGCTGTACTGGACGATCGTCCACGCGCCCGCGCTGGAGACGCCCAGCGTTGCCAGCGCGATCAGCAGCACCTTCCCGGGATGCCCGCGTCTGCCCCACTGCATGCGGCGCAGCGGACATTCGACGAAGTGATACGAACCTGCCGCCGATGCCAGCAGGACGACCGGGTAGGCCCACAGTGCGACCCCCTGCATGCCGTAGGTCCAGCGCAGGAGGACCAGCAGCGGCCAGTGCCACAGATACAGTGAGTACGACAGACGTCCCAGGTAGGCCAGCGGCGACCATTGCAACGCCCGCAGCAGCGCATCGGGACGGGTGACGCCGTCGGCCGATGCGGCGGCCGCAGCCGCAAGCAGAATCACCGTGCCTGCGACCGTGGCGAGCACGCCGGGGAACGGCACGGGCTGATCGCCGGCAAACAGGAAGCCGACTGTGAGCAGCAGCAGTCCCGGCACCGCCCATCCCTGCCAATGCGCGGCGATACGCGCGCTGCCGACGAACTGATACAGCAACGCGCCGGCCGCCAGCTCCCAGAAGCGTGCAGGCAGCAGGTAGAACGCTTCGGCAGGGGCGGCCGAGGTCTGCCAGACGGCCAGCAGCAGCGAGCCCAGGGCCAGCACCGGCAGGATGCCGTTCACCCACGGGCGCGCGTGCCGCAGGCGCAGCCAGGCCAGCATCAGCAGCGGGAAAAGCAGGTAGAACTGCTCTTCCACGCCCAGCGTCCAGGTGTGCAGGAAAGGATTGAGGTCCGCGCCGGGAGAAAAATAGTCACCCTGCTGCCACGCCAATACCAGGTTGGCGATGCCCAGCAGCGCAGCCAGTCCGGTCTGGTCGTACTGCTCGTTGCGCCAGGCGCGCGGTATCAGCAGGGCCGACAGCAGGAAAGTAACCAGCAGCACCAGCAGCAATGCCGGCAGCAGTCGCAGCACCCGCCTGCGGTAGAAATCCAGCAGGTAGCGCCCGCTGTGGTCATGCGGACGCGATGCCAGCGACTGGCTGATCACGTAGCCGGAAATCACGAAGAACAGGTCAACACCACTGAACCCACCGGGCAACAGCGAGGCGTCCACGTGGAAGATGACCACTGCCAGCACGGCGATCGCGCGCATGCCATCGATCGCCTTGTCATGGCGTGGAGTGGGATAGGACATGGACGAAACCTGCGCGCGGGAAGGTCACAGGATCGAAAGCGCAGCGGCCGCCCGCAAGCGGCAGAAGCGACAGGCGCTGGATGTCGGGTGTTTCTGGACCCATCGACAGCGACGGCTGAGGCGGCGGTCGGATGGGGTTGACGGCCAGCGGCCGTCACTACCGAAGCGGGTTGACGGCCAGCCGCCGTCACTACCTAGGAGGGGCCGGCACTACAGCAGCGCTTTCAACCGGTACAGCGCCTCCAGCGCCTGTCGTGGGGTCAGCTCGTCCGGATCCACCGCCGCCAATGCATCCAGCGCGGCGGTGTTGGGTGCCGTGAACAATCCGAACTGCTGCGGCGCATCCAGCGCCTGTGGCGTCACCGCGGCCGACTGCGTTTCGCTGCCACGCTGCTCCAGCTCGGCCAGGCGGCGCCGCGCCTGCGCGACCGTTGCGCGCGGCAGGCCTGCCAGCGCGGCAACCTGCAGGCCAAAGCTGCGGTTGGCGGGGCCGTCCTTCACCGCGTGCATGAACACCAGTCGCTCGCCGCCGTTCTGGTCGGTGTGTTCCACCGCATCCAGGTGTACGTTTGCGATGCCGCTGCGGCCGCCTTCGTGCTGCTCGTCGGCCAGTGCAGTGAGCTCGAAATAATGGGTGGCGAACAGCGTGTAGCAGCGGTTCTGCCAGGCAAGGTGGCGGGCGACCGCATCGGCCAGCGCCAGGCCGTCATAGGTCGACGTGCCGCGACCGATCTCATCCATCAGCACCAGTGAGTGCTCGGTGGCGTGGTGCAGGATGTAGCTGGTTTCGGCCATTTCCACCATGAAGGTGGACTGCCCGCGCGCCAGGTCATCGCCAGCACCGATGCGGGTCAGGATGCGGTCGATCGGCCCGATCACCGCACGGCTGGCCGGCACGAAGCTGCCGATGTGCGCCAGCAGCACGATCAGCGCATTCTGCCGCATGTAGGTGGATTTACCGCCCATGTTCGGACCGGTGATCACCAGCATGCGGCGGTCCGGATGCAGGTCCAGGTCGTTGGGCTCGAACGGCTGGTCGCGGACTGCCTCCACCACCGGATGGCGGCCGCGTTCGATGCACAGGCACGGCGCCGTATCCAGCTGCGGCCGTGACCAGTCCAGTGCCTGCGCGCGTTCGGCGAACCCGGCCAGCACGTCCAGCTCGCTGAGTGCCGCCGCGCATTGCTTCAGCGGTTCCAGGCATTCGCCCAGGGTGTCCAGAAGGTGCTCATACAACTGCTTTTCGCGCGACAGCGAGCGGTCGCGCGCGGACAACACCTTGTCTTCGAAACTCTTCAGTTCTTCGGTGATGTAGCGCTCGGCGTTGGTCAGCGTCTGGCGGCGGGTGTAATGCACCGGTGCACGCTCGGACTGGCCCTTGCTGATTTCGATGTAATACCCGTGCACGCGGTTGTAGCCGACTTTGAGCGTGGCGATGCCGCTGCTTTCGCGCTCGCGCTGCTCCAGGTCGATCAGGAACTGGTCAGCGTGCGTGGACAGGCGGCGCAGCTCGTCGAGTTCCTCGTCGAAGCCATCGGCCAGCACGCCGCCATCGCTGAGCTTCAGCGGTGGCATTTCGGCGATCGCACTGGCCAGAAGGCGGGCGCACTCATCGTGTTCGCCCAGCAGCTGATGCAGTGCCTGCAGGCGAGGGGAGTCAAGCGGTGCCAACACCTCGCGCACCGCCGGCAGCAGGCCCAGGCCATCGCGCAGGGTGGAGAAATCCCTCGGCCGCGCCGAGCGCAGCGCCACGCGGGTCAGGATGCGTTCGAGGTCGCCCAAGCGGCGGAACTGTTCACGGATGTCCGCGTCGGCGCCCCGGTCGATCAGCGTTTCCACGGCGTGGTGACGCTGCACCAGCACCTCGCGCAGGCGCAGCGGGCGGTGCAGCCAGCGCCGCAGCAGGCGCCCGCCCATCGGCGTGACCGTGCTGTCGAGCACGCCGAGCAAGGTGTTGCGCGTATCGCCGTCCACGCGCGTGTCCAGCTCCAGGTGGCGGCGCGTGGCCGCGTTCATCGCGATCGCCTCGGCGGCGGTTTCCATCGCGATTGCGGTCAGGTGCGGCAGGCGCTGCTTCTGCGTCTCCTCCACATAGCCGAGCAGGGCGCCGGCAGCGGCGGTGGCGCGCGGCTTGTCGTCGATGCCGAAGCCGCTGAGGTCGTGCAGCTGGAAAAAGTGCAGCAACTGGCGGCGGCCGCTGTCGGCGTCGAACAGCCATGGCGCGCGGCGGCGCACGCCGCGGCGCTCGCGCAGGAACTCCGGCCACTGGTCCTCGTCGGGCACCAGCAGCTCGGCCGGCTCCAGTCGCGCCAGCTCCGCTTCCAGTGCGTCCTCGCTATCGACCTCGTTGACCAGGAAGCGGCCGCCGGCCAGATCGGCCCAGGCCAGGCCGTAGCCGTGTTTGTTGCGCGCGATCGCCATCAGCAAGGTGTCGCGGCGCTCGTCGAGCAGTGCCTCGTCGGTGACCGTGCCCGGCGTGACCACGCGCACCACCTTGCGCTCGACCAGGCCCTTGGCCAGCGCCGGATCGCCGATCTGCTCGCAGATCGCCACCGACTCGCCCAGCGCCACCAGCCGTGCCAGATAGCCTTCGTAGGCATGCACCGGCACCCCGGCCATCGGGATCGGCGCGCCGCCGGAGCTGCCGCGCTGGGTCAGGGTGATGTCCAGCAACCGCGCCGCCTTGCGTGCGTCGTCGTAGAACAGCTCGTAGAAATCGCCCATGCGGAAGAACAGCAGCAGGTCCGGGTAGTCGGACTTTGCGGCGAAGAATTGCTTCATCAGGGGGGTGTGTTCGGGCGGCTTCTGGGTCACGCGCGGTCCATCGGAAAGCGGGTGCGGGCACTGGGTGACCGCGGGTCAGCCATTGTAGCGGCGGGGTTCCCGAGCGCCCAGCGACGGGTTGTCAGCGACCTGACTGGGCGGCCGGTCACTGAATCTGCTGGGTTCGTCCATCAGGCTGCTTCCTCCCGGCGTGCTGAATACCGGGGATCCAGCCTGGACAAGGAGACCCTGATGAAACGGAAGCTTCTGGGTTGTTCGTTTTGCTTCTGCCTGTCGAATCCATCTTCCGAAAGTAGTGGGCGGGCGCGGTGGACCAGCCGTTGGCTTGCCCTTCGGTCACGCGTTGCTTCACTATCGAGAGCCACACATGGAGGTGCCGATCATGCAGATTCTTAAGCCAATGGTGCTGGCTGCGCTCATCAGCGTGCCTGGCGCAGCTTCCGCGGCGTCGGCCGTAGTGTTTGCTGACGACGGCACTTACGGGTTCTCAACCAATGCGCATTCGTTGACCCAAGCCTTGCAGGTGGCGATGGGGTATTGCGCGGTCCGATCGTCCGACTGCAGCCGGTCCGACATCACGAGCAAGCAGGGTTATTCGGCCATCGCCGTCGGGACGGAAGGGTTTGGCTACGCGTTGGCAGAAAGCAGCCCTGAGGCCGCGCGTGCGAAAGCCGAGTCGATGTGCAAAAAACGCGGAAAGGACTGCGTCCTGGCAACGCTCTGGCGTGAGGAACTCCCTGTGGTTCAGCAAGAGGAAGCAGCAAGCAGCGCACCCTCCCCGTAGCGGTTATCGGTGGGCCTCCTTTTCCTCCCGGGATGCAGTGCTGCTTCCTGATTCATGGCGTGGTTTGTTTATCGAACGTCCGCTTCGTTTCGACGAGATTGGTCACGGCGATGCATTCGCCTTCGCGCCGGTTCGGGCGCCGCAGGCCAAGCCTGGCTCAGTCCGGCTGGATGCGGTATTGCTGGAAGGGGCGCTCCAGCCCCTTTAGTTACAAAGCGCCGTCGTTGCGGTCTTGCAGCCAACAGCTCACGCCGTAGAGCGCGAATCCGTACACAACGGCTGCGCCGATGATCCTGAACATGGTAGTGACCTCGTGTGTCATTGAAGGAAGGAGCGTCCATGCCCGTTGCAGCTCCATGGCCCGTACTTTCCGCAGGCCTGCGACAGCAGGTGTCGCAGCGCGGCGAGCGTCGTCGTCGACGCCGTTTCTCCGCGCATTAAAGTTATGCCACGCTCTGCCGATCTGGGAGGAGCGTCGCCATGCGACATGAACTGTCGCTGTGCCGCTTGAAGATGGAACTCCCGTAACGCGCCACCCTCCAGGAGGAGACGGCAATGGACCCGAATTCGGACGACAAGGCCACTGCGCCTGTCAGCAAGGAGGCGCTGGCCGCCGCCGCTGCGGCTTCCACCCTGGAAGTCGTGCAGCGCTATGGCGACGCAGGTGCGGAGTACATCAAGGGCTACACCGGCTTTGATGCCACGACCGGTGAGCAGTTCAAGCTGGGCCTGAAGAAGATCGCCACCTACAAGGTACCCAGCCAAGACGCGAAGAAGGTGCTGGCGAGCCAGGCCGGCTATGCCGCTGAGGTCGCAGCGACCAGCCGTGATAACGCCGAGGCAGTCATCAGCGGTTCGCCGGTGCGGACCGTGCGCAGCGATGACCACCCCAGCTACAAGCGCAACCACCCCGTGGTGGATCGCCTGCAGGTGCTCGATGGTGAGGTGGTCTTCGGCAGCGAAGGCCAGATGAAGTTTGTTGCTTCAAAGAACTGCGGCAACCTGCTCAACAAGATTGCCAAGCCGGATGGGGCGTTCGCGCGCTACCGCGGCATCAAGCTTGAGCTGCCTTCCGAACAGATGGAAATGGCCGAGCAGCATTGCCGAAGCGAAGCCGCGACGCTACGGAATAATGCGCAGGCTGCTGAGGCACACGGCAAGCCCCAGGTGGCCGCGAAGCTGCGTGAGCACGCCGACAACTACGACCAATTGGCCAGGAACCTGAAGGACTCGGGGCTGACCAGCGACGATGCATTGTTCTACCGCACCCACCCGCGCATCGCCACAGCCCGTGATATCGCACGCACCAGCCACCGTGCGGGCATGGAAGGGGCCACGGGCGGCGTGATGGTAGGTGCAGCGATCAGCCTGGTCAGCAACGCCTTCATGGTCGCCACAGAGCGCCGCGAGGTGAAGGCCGCGCTGCAGGGCGTCGCTGTGGATACCGCCAAGGCCGGTGCCATGGGGTACGCCAGCGCCGCGACGGGATCTGTTCTGAAATCGCTCATGCAGCAGTCTGGCAGCCGCGGGCTGCAGACGCTGTCGCGCACTGCGGCACCGGCGTTGGTTGTGAATATCTGCATCACCATGGGCGTCAGCATCAAGCAGTACGCCAATGGTGAAATCGATGGCGTGGAGTTCATGGAGCACATTGGCGAGAAGGGCGCTGGCATGCTGTCGGCCGGGATGATGGCTGCGCTGGGCCAGGTCGTCATTCCCATTCCGGTGCTTGGTGCCGCCATCGGCGGCATGATTGGCTGCACTTTGTCTTCGATGTTCTATCGCGAGTCTTTGCTGGCGGCGAAGAATGCATCGCTTGCCACCGAGGCCTTGGCAGCAGCGGTCGAACTGCACACTGCTGCGCGCGAGGAGGTGCAGCGCCAGCGCGAAGCCCTTGCGGCGTTCATGGCCAGCGAGCTGCCTGCGCTGCGCGGTGCAACGGCTGAGCTGCTGGCAGCACTGGATGTCAGCGAGCAGGCGCTGGAGGCCGACGCGTTCGCCACTGTTATCAACAGCTACGCATTGCTGCTCGGCTCCACTCTCGAGTTCGGCAGTCTGGACGAGTTCGACATTTTCATGTCCAGGGACGCACCCCTGCGTCTCTGATCCCTTCTTTCGTCGATGCAAGGCGGCCAGCCCATGCGCGCACTGGTCACCATCGCCAAGCCGCGCGTCATCTGAACACACCGGAGAAACGATGTTCCTGTATTTGCTGCCCGACGCCGAGCAGGCTACTTTCCTCAAGGTTGCCCGCCTGCTCAGCGTCAGTGACAACCCGCTGCTGTGGGACGGCAAGACCCACGAAGAGCTGACCGGTGAAACTAACCTGAGCAACGTGACGCTGGCTGAGTCCCCGCACGAGCGCGCCATCTTCGACGGCTTCGCGCGCGAGTGCGGCAAGGTCTACAAGTCCGATGGCGTGAGCAAAGACCTTCTGACCCGACTGAAGGCACTCCCGCTGCTGCGCCAGTCCGATCCGGCCGAGCGGGCCCGCGTGGCATGCGAAGTACTCGACACGCTGGTCGACGACACGCTGGCCAATGCCGTCCAGCCGTCGGTGCCGAAGGTGATGCTGTACGAACTGATGCTGCTCGCGCTGGCCGACGGCAGGATTTCCAGTGTCGAGGAAGCACAGCTTCGCCGCCTGGCGGACATGTTCGGCGTAGACAGCGTGATCTACGACGACCTGCTGGAACGCGCGGTGAGCATCAATGCCGAAGCCAGCCGCACTGTCGCCATCATTCTTGAGTAATCGGAGAACATCATGATTCCTATTGTTGTGGGCGCGGCGATGGCCGCAAGTGCGCTGTACGGCATCTACAAGGGTGGCAAGGCGGTCTCCGACCACAAGGATGCCAACCTCGCCAACGCAGATGCTGGTCAGCTGATCAGCCGCGGAACGGACCTTCTGGAGGAGCAGCGCAAGAAGACCAATGCCGTCCTCGAGGACTATGGCGCGCGCAAGCTGCGCTCGTTCAACGGCGCGATCAAGGACTTCGTTGAAGTGTTCGGCCAGCTGAAAAACGTCGATACGCTCCATTCTCCCGAGCTGGACAAGCTGGTGGATGGCGATTTCTCCACGGTGTCGCTCGAAGGCCTGCGCAAGGACTACCAGTTGCTCATGGAATCCGGGCTGGGCGTGGGTGCTGGCCTGGGTAGTGGCGCGGCGCTGGCCTTCGGTGCTTACAACGGCACCTTCCTGCTGGCCAGCGCCAGCACCGGGACTGCTATTTCCACGCTCAGTGGTGCGGCGGCCACCAATGCCACGCTGGCCTGGCTGGGCGGCGGCGCGCTGTCGGCCGGCGGCTTCGGCATGGCGGGCGGCACCATGGTGCTGGGCAGCCTGGTGGCTGGCCCTGCGCTGGCGATTTTCGGGTTCGTCGTTGGCGCCAAGGCCGAGGCAGCTCTGGCCAACGCCAAGCGCAACAGGGAAGCGGCACGTACCCATTACGACGAGATGGCCTTGGCCGCCGAACGGCTTGCGGCCGTGCAGGCAGTGACCACGCTGGCCAACAAGACCTTCTCCAAGCTGGGCATGCCGCTGCGTCGCGGCGTGGCTGATATCCGCGCGGCAATCCGCGAGTACGGCCATGACTTCGCCACCTTCCCGCAGGACATCCGCGAGAAGATCTTCCGCGCGGTAAAGGTGGCGCAGCTGATCAAGCTGATGGTCGACACTCCTATCCTGGACAAGGATGGCGCGCTGGTCATGTCCACCGAGAAGACCGTGCGTGGCGTGGAAGGTGTGCTGCAGCAAGTCCAGCAGCCGCAGCCCGAGGCTGCCTGAGTCAACGCGGGTCGCCCTGGCAGCAGTCCTGCGCTGCTGCCAGCGTGACCGGTTTTCCCCGATCCCGTGCCCCTGCGCCGCATGTTGGCAGGCACGACACGGCTGAAGGACGTGCAGATGAAAGACCGCTCCGGCGACACCTTGATGCGTCAGTGGGAGATGCTGCGGCTGATTCCGCGCGCTCCGCGTCGCATTTCAGTACGACAGATCCACCAGAGCCTGCAGGAACTGAGCTTCGCTACAAGCAACCGCACCATCGAGCGCGACCTGCAGAGTCTGTCTGCCCGGTTCCAACTGGTGGTGGACGAGAGCGAGAAACCGTATGGCTGGAGCTGGGCCAAGGATGCTAATTTCGCCTTCACGCCAAAGCTTTCCACATCGCAGAGCGTGGCACTGCTGCTTTCGCAGGCGCACCTGGGCAATCTGCTGCCCGCGACCGCGATGGACGACCTGATGCCGGTGTTCGACATGGCGAGGAACGAAGTCGCCGCCAGTGGCTGGAGCGATTGGCACAGAAAGACGGCCATCCTGCCCTCCGGCATGGCACTGCAGGCACCGGACGTGGCAATGGCCGTGCAGGTGAATGTGCATCGCGCATTGTTGCTGCAGCGCAAACTTAGCGGCTGGTACCGCAGCAAGGGCAGTGATGACCCGCGCGAGCTGGCCATGCACCCGCTGGGCCTGATCGTGCGTGGCTCCGCGCAGTACCTGGTGTGCACCCTGCGTGACTATCCTGACGTGCGCCACTTGGCGCTGCACAGGTTGTCACGCACCCGTATGCTTGATGAGCCGTCACTGCAGCCGGAAGGCTTCGATTTCCAGCGCTATGCCGCCACCGTCGCGACCACCTTCCAGGGTCAGGGGCCGATCGGGGTGGTGCTGCGCTTCCGTGCCGCCGCCGCTGAGCACCTTCGCGACACGCCGCTTGGCAAGGACCAGGTCATCGAGGCGCTGGATGAAGGCCAGGTACGACTGCGCGCCACCGTAGAGGACGATCAGTCACTGCGCTGGTGGCTGCTCGGTTTTGGCAGCCAGGTGCAGGTGGAGGAACCGGCACATCTGCGCGATGCTATTGCCGAGGAGCTGCGTATGGCTGCGCAGTGCTATGGGGAAAGGGCCGCGGTGACTGGCAGCCCAGGAGTGGGTGGAGCCGGGCAGGGTTGTAGAAGCCGAAGATGTAGCTGCTGATTGCTTTGTCGGCTTCTTCCTACTGAGGACGGCACTAGCTCCTCGCTGGTAAAGCAAGCTTCCACGAACCGTCGGCCGGCGAGGCTCAGGCCTTTCTCTTCGATCAGCCCCCAGCGTTCAAAGGTCTGACGGTTGATGCTGCTTTTCGACCGCAACCCAAGGAATTCCTTTGGGTCCAAGTTACCCCCACCGGTGCCGGGAAACACGTCGTGGCGCTCGGCGATCCAAGCCCGACGCAGAAGATCGACCTGACCAAACGATAGGTCGCTCAGCGCTTTGATGAACTGGCGCTTGAGATGGCCTGCTGTTTTGCCGGTGGCGATTGAACAGGCAAGGCGGCCATAGACGGTGGCCTTCTCGGCCTCGATGTCCAGCTCCAATGCCCGCAGCATCGCCAGAAAATCTTCCGAGGTCATGGCCTCCGCGTTCTCGGGGAACACCTGACCTTCAAGCGCAGCACGGGTGAACTCCCGGTAGCGCTCCTCGGTACGCTCTGCAAGCCAGGCGGCGATGAACTTGGGGCCCTTCGAAAGAAGGGCGAACGGACCGGAGAGCTCCTCCAGTGGGGAAAGGTCAGGGTAGCTCATCGGGGTCTCGTGACGGTTAGCGTTTAAAACAGCTGAGGAATGAGGGCGCTCTATCCCCGTTGAAGTGGCGCGATAACCAGTCCCCACAGCAACTCCCCTGCCCCTTCTTGGGTGAGCTTCTGCTCGCGCTCGCGTCCGAACGATGACATGCCCATGCTGGTCAGGAAGAGCATTTGGTCGTCAGCGCCGACTGACAGCGACTCGTTGGACGAGTTGCTGCTGTTGGATTCGCCTTGAAGGTAGTTGATCCCGCCCAGCATGCCACCCATATAGACGGTCGCCCGGGCAACGTCCTTGCCATCTTTGTAGATCGTGGCAAAGAAGCGGTTAGCATCCATGCGCCGGAACACGCCTTCAAATCCTGCATTCCTTGCCTGCAGTTCAGCAAGAGAGTTCTCGAAGTAGCGGGCGATGTATTCGAACGTCTCGACCTTGAAATGGTCCTTGTCCCGTTGGGTGAAGGTCTTGGACAACCGCAAGTTGCTCGAGCGCGGGCTGGTTATTGATGGGTCGGCATCACTTTGTCTGACGGTTGCCTTCGGCGGGGGATTCTTCACAGTAGCCGGAGCTTGGCTCCCTGAGATGCGTCCGGCGGCGTCCCGAACCGCTCTGGCCACTTGGAGGAAAGCTTCATCCCGGTCCGGCCATTGGGTGACAGGCTTCCCGTCTTTGGGTGTGCCGAGCAGCCTTCCGAAGGGCGCATGGTGCCAGTCGCAAGCACGCAAAATGACAGGGATGACGATGGCTTCGCCTGCTTCTTGGCGTTCCATGGCGCGCTTCATCTCGATGTCGTAGCAGTAATCGGAGGCGATGAAGTCCGGACTGACCAATAGCAAAATGATGTTATCGCTGTTTATGTGATCATCGATCACCTGACCGAGCTCTTGTCCCGCACCGATGCGGCGATCATGCCAAGTCTCAATTACGCCTTGCCGCTTGAGCATGGCCAACTGATTCTCGAGCTGGTCCCGAAGGTCCTCGTCGGCGTGGGAGTAGGAAAAGAACACAGTGGGCACAACGTTCTCCGAGCAGGTGGAGTTATTGCGATTGCATGGGCGGACTAGCCTGATCAGACGCCTTTGCAGTCGATAGGTGCGTTCTTATTTCGATGCCATCGTTTTTGAGAATTCGCACCGTCTTTAGCTCGCTGTCGTAGATTGCGATCCAGCTGTCGCTCGCCTCAATAACGCGGCCTTCGACGAGGCGCTCTGAATCCTTCCAGAGTTCTGAGCCCTTTGCCGAGGCTTCCGCAAGAAGCAGCTTCTTTGTTTCGTCGGCCTTGCTTTTGCCAAACTTCTCCCCTACAAGGCCCGGCACGATGGCCAGTAGCAGGACAAAGCAACCGACGCTCGCTGCGGCAGAGAGGAACACCGCTGATCCCAAGAGCGCAACGATAGGTTGTCTGATCCAATAGGATCGCCGCTCAAGCCACTCTCGCATCGCTGTGTTGTCCTTGACGGGCGCACGGGCGATGACAATGGACAGCGTGGACATTCCGATCATGGTAAACACGATGCCCCAAGGAATATCGCTGATCAGCCGAATGCCTTGGATGATGACCACGTAGTAGCCATGGATGATTTTTGCATCGGTGGCCTGGGGGAAGAGGGCCGCAGGAACACCCATCTCGGTCAAGTAGGTCGAATGCGCGACATCACCGGACAAATGGAGGAAGAACCCGATCAGGGTAGCAACGGCTAAAATGCCGCCCGCCATCGTTGTTAGCGCGGAAGCGATGTGCGAAGGTGAGTTCGCGCCTGACTTGCCTGCCTCCTTCTTCGTCTGCTCCCCGTCATCTCCAGTGTCCGCCATTCCCTTGCCTCTCTGATATGCCTCCTAGAATCCTTTTGCCAGATTTAATGCATGGACGCAACGCAAAGGCCCTGCCGAAGCGGGGTCTTTTGAGGGGGGCATCAGGAAGCACCCACCTGGTGACGTCTGGCGCATCATGAACTGGCCCCCCAAGGACGTACGCCAAGAAGCGATACTTGATCGCACTTGGAGGTCCACATGTCCCCTATCAGTCGCCGCAGTTATACAGATGAGTTCAAGCACCAGGCCGTGACGCTGGCCGAGTCGCTAGGCCCGGCAGCCGCGGCCCGGCAATTGGAGATTTCGGTCAAGACCCTGACCAACTGGATCGAAGCCGTCCGCGCAGGCCGGTCGCTGAGTTCGCAGACGCGCCGGCAGGCTACCGATCTGGAAAGCGAGCTCAGTCGCCTGCGGGCGGAAAATGCCACTTTGCGGATGGAGCGGGAAATCCTAAAAAAAGCGGCGGCGTTCTTTGCGAGAGAGTCCAAGTGAGATACGCCTTCGCCGCTGCTCATAGGACTCGGTACCCGCTTGGCCTGCTGTGCCGGGTGCTACGCGTGTCAGCGTCCGGTTTTCATGACTACCTGCGCCGCATGAAGCAAAGCACAGCGGTCGATGCCGACGCGGGCGTACGTGCTGAACTTCGGAGTATCCATACAGCCAGCCGGCGGACCTATGGCCGGCGCCGCTTGGTCAACGAGCTGCGTGCCCGCAATCACCGCATTGGCCCCAAGCGCGTGGCGCGACTGATGGCCCAGGAGCAGATCTGCGGCAAAATCAAAGGCGGTTTCAAGCGTAGATCGGCGCCTGCGCCGAGTTCACTTCCAGCCAATCTGCTTGAGCGCCGTTTCGACGTTGGGTCGGACCTTGCGGCATGGGTCGGTGACATCACGTATATCCCAACCAAGCAGGGCTGGCTGTACCTGGCCGTGATTGTGAGCGTGCAGACCCGACAGGTGCTCGGTTACAGCGTCTCCTCCCGGATAACCGAGGAACTGGTGGTACAGGCGTTCAACAACGCGTGGGGCGCACACCCGCAAACGCCCGGCCTGATCTTCCACTCCGACCGTGGCGGGCAGTACATCGGCGCCCAGTATCAACTGCTACTGCAGCGGCGAGGAGTTGTCCAAAGCGTGAGCCGTCCTGGCAATTGCTGGGACAACGCGGTGGTCGAAAGCTTCTTCGCCACGCTGAAGGCTGAAGAGGCCAGTGGCGTCTACTCCACGCAGGAAGAAGCTGGCAAAGCAATTACCAACTACATCCTCGGGTTCTACAATCCGTCCCGGCTACACTCAACCTTGGGCTACCAGTCGCCCAACAGCTATGCCCGGCAGCTCCACGCCGCCGCCTGAACGGCTTCATGGCGTACGTTTTCAGGGGGCCAGTTCATCATGCTAGGGCGAATCGCCACTAGGCCGAGCACCGCCACATGCGGCGGCACAAGCGCCAGGACTAGCAGGCTGAAGATCGCTCGGCTTTGCTCAGGACGGGGTAGTAGATCGGCAAGGCCTACCCCGAGAAAAGCAGTCAAATGGGCAGCCATAATTGTCCCCCAGGTCACCAAGCCGCCTGCGCCCGGTAAAACTACTGCGATCGCCTATTCGGGATGCGCCAAGAGACGCTCAATGGCTTGCTTCCGCTTGCCCGGTGGGAGCGCGGCGAGCCCTTCGAGGGCTTGAGACAGCCTGGCCTGCTGGGCCTCGCTTTGAATGCCCAGTGCCAAGGTCGCGTCGGCCATCGTCGGCGTGGTCGCCAGCAGGCAGGCAGGGGGCACGTCCAGTGCCTGCGCCAGCTCGAAAATCGCTTCGAGGCTGATGGACATCGCCCCCGATCCTGATCTGGCCCGGTTAGACAAGCAAACTGCGGAGGCGTTCGGTGAGGTCTCACCTGCAAGCAGGGCGACCGCATCCACCAAGAAGCGAGGCCGGCGTTCTGGGAGGGGACCGACATCGGTAGCGGCCGTTTACTGATCAGCGCGCCAGTGTTTCTCGAGCTGCATCGGGCTGACGTAGTCCAGCGCCGAGTGCAATCGAGATTGGTTGTACCACGGCATCCACTCGACGGTTTCGTCCTCTGTGTGACGCCGACTTGAAGAACGCTGGTCGTGCAGGCGTTTCACCTTCAACGATCCGAACAACGTCTCGGTGCAGGCGTCGTCCCAGCAGTTGCCACGGCGACATAATGAAGCGCTGATTCCTTACTCCTGCAGGGGTGCGCGGTAGTCTTCGCTGACATACCGGCTGCCTCTGTCGCTGTGGACACGGGATTCTGGCCTGCCTTTGCCGGCCAAAGCGATGTTAGCCATGACAGCGCTGGTGCCTTTCAGGGGTTGGTGCGGCAGCGCATCAGTGCGATGCTTGTCGTCAATGGCTTTCCGAGCAAGCTGAGGCCATCGACTCGGAGTAAGGCAACAGACAAGGAGCGGAAGAAGATGGCAGTGCGCCCCCATCCATCGCTGAAGAAACTCGCTCAGGAATGCCGTGAGTGGTTGGAGCATGCCCAGAAAAAGGGCAAGGCTGAGCAGGCTGAGGCCGCGATCCAGAAATTCCTGGCCACGCCAGGCGAACTGGACCCAAAAGCAGGTCTCCAATTAGATCGCCTGGCTCTCTATTTCGATGTTGCAAGTTGCGATGCTTTTTTTCGCTCAGACACCGCAGAACTTTCCCGCCTGATCCAGCATGCAGTTCAACTGCGTGCTGTGGTTTTTCGCTGGGACGCGATGTATTCAGACATGCGCCAGGACCTTGGGAATTGGCCGGCCGAGTTCACTGACAGCATGAAGGCTTTGGGGCCCTCAATGCTTTCTTGGTGGGACGAAGCTTCAACTTGCGCTCACCTTTTCATCGAGATGGCTGAGAAGGATCAGCGCATCAACATGATGCATGAGATGAGGAAGATCAACAACAACACTTCTGATGTCTTCGCGATCAGACTCTTCTCAATAGAACTTAAAATAGCGACCAATTTTGAGCCGATCAAGCCGCTCATTCCAGAGTATCAAGCGGTGCTCGATGCCTGGAACACAACCGATGAAGTGAAGTTCCAAGCTGTGATGCAGATGGCAGCTGACTTCCATGTCTCCCGCAGTAAAGAGAACACTGATCGGACTCGCTATGAGTTCGATGCCACCCTCGACCGTGTTTTCCCGGCAGAACTTCTTGCCATCCAAGCGCTTCGACGCAAGCATCGCCTTCCTGATTTTGATGCTGATCACGCATTGATCGATGCGCCTTGAAAGGTGCTGCGAGAGATCAAGAGTATGAATGTCCCCCCGCTTGCCAAGGCTGTCGAAGAACGGCTGATCAGGGATTACCCGCAATTCCGCTAACCGCTGAATCATGAAGGAAGGACTCTGACATGAGTGATGCAACGCGCCAGACTCGCAGTTCAGATATTGCAGCTCTATCCCAAGCCACGGATGCCAGTGGGCAGGTTGATCTCACTGCCTACCAGGCCTATCGACTGATCTATGCCAATCAGTCCGTAGACGGATTGGATGCGAAGGGTGTGGTCAACGCCATTGTAAGCTCGCCGGCTTACGCCAGTGAACAGGGGCGTGAACAGGTTGGATCGTTGGTCGATGCCATCAGTTCACGACGTCCTCCTGCTGATGCCAAGCGCTTTGATGCGGCTTTGGATGCAGCCAACGTCAATGAGTCGTGGATTGAACGGAACTATGAGCGGTACATCGAAGAGCCGGTTGTCGCTGGCTACGAGACTGCGAAGCTTAAAACCGGCGAAGCGCTCAAATGGACGGATAAGCAGATCAGCGACCAATAGGCATGACTCTTTCAAGTGGAAGATCCTTAAGGAGACCCTGATGAAATGGAAGCTTCTCGGTTGTTCGTTTTTCTTCTGCCTGTCGACGACCGCCTGGACACAGGTACCGGATCCGGACTCCGAGTTGGGCCTGGAAATGCAGATGCTGGTAAAGAACTATGTCGCCGAGCATCCTGAGGTATCCGTCGACGATGCCATCACCCGACTCGCCGTCCAGACCGAGATACTGCAGCCGATGGAGGACCTCGAGCAGGAATTCAAAGGGAGACTTACGGCGATATCCATTCAGGACGCGCCGGATCAACACATCCTGGTCGAACTGAAGGGCCCGGAGCCCGTGAACAGCCGGCGTCTGACCACGGAAAGTGGTACCACCCGCATCGTCATCGAGACCGGCCACAAGCATACGGAAGAAGAGTTTCTCGCACTTGTGGACAAGCATCGGGACCTGCTGCATGGCGCGATACCGGGCATCGTGGGCACGATGGGTCTGCCGGGTAGAGACCTGCTGGTGATCCACATCACGGGTGATCAGGCGAAAGCCGAGGAACTCAAGACCACCCTTGAAAAGCTTGAACGCGTGTTGGGGATCTCCCTCTCGCTCAGGCCCAACATGTCCAGATCGGTGAATCTGAACTACAGCAACGGCGGCGCGGTGCGTTAGCGCAACAACATCGAGCTGCCTGACCTTGGCAATCGCCTGCCATGAAGCTTCGCCTTCCAGCGCCATGCCCGCGCGCAGCCGGCTTCACCGCTGCAGGCTCATCGGTTTCCCCCCACCGGGTGCCAGCCCGAACCGCGCACGCACCCAATTGAGGAATGCGCCATACGGGCGTCCCGACGCCAGCATGATGGCGGTCGCACCCAGCACGCCGAAAAGCAGGTTGCGGCCCGACGCGCCGCTGACGGCGATGATCCCCGCATAGATCGGTACCTGGAACGTCACCAGCGCCACGCTGTCCCAGAGGATTTGCGACCACCGGCTTGTCGATGCACGACGCATCACGAGGTCGCGCCACAGACCGTAGGGACGCGCCACCGGCACCATCAGCGCGGCACCGAGCAGCCGTGCCTGACCGACTTCAGCCCAACTCATGCCGGTGATGAAACGCTCGTTGAGCGCGCCGGTGAGGGTGAAGAACAGGATCAACGCGGTCGTGTCCGCGAGGAAGGAGCGCAGCTTCAACGACGTCTGCGACGGGGATGCTTTCGTCATGGGCAATGAGTATCCCAACTTGACGGCATGGACCGGGTGATCTGCAGGGCGGCCGAGGGCCGAACCTTGCCAAGCCGGATGGGCGCCCCAGCCGTGATTCCCACATCAGATGAAATGATATAACATCCGATTAACGTTTCGCTCAGGGGGCCTTGCTGGCTTGCGTCCGCCGCCAGCCGGGAGGAGCGACCGCGCGCTCCACAAGCCACCGCGTCGGCTCCCTGACCGCTATGCCCGCATCTGCATTTCCCGTCCGCTTCGCAGCAACCACCAAGACGAGCCTCATGTTGAAACTGCATATCCTCTCTTCCGCCATCGCAGGCCTGCTGCTCGCCCCCGGGTTTGCCTCTGCCCAGCAGGCCCCGCGCACGCCAATCGAGCTCGACGGCATCATCGTGCTCAACAAGCGCGGTGACACCGACGCACCCGGGCTGCAGCCGGTGCAGATTCTTGCGGGCGACGCGCTCATGCATCGCCGCAAAGGCGGGCTTGGCGAAACACTGGAGGGCCTGCCGGGTGTGCACCTGGACAACTTTGGTGGCGGGGCGTCGCGCCCGGTGATCCGGGGGCAGACGCTGCCACGGGTCGAGATCCTCTCCGACGGGGCGACCGTCTTCGATGCGTCGTCCATGTCGCCTGACCACGCCATCGCGACCGATCCCAGCCTGCTGGAGGCAATCGAGATCATCCGCGGGCCGGCCGCGGTGGTGTATGGCGGCAACGCGATGACCGGCGCGGTGAATCTCATTGATGGCCGCATTCCGAAACGCCTGCCCGAGCATGGGATCACCGGCAGCGCTGAGGTCCGCCTGGGTTCGGGTGACCAGGAGAGGACCGGCGTCGGGCAGGTCACCGCAGGGACGGGGCAGGTGGCCGTGCATGCGGAAGTCGCGCGGCACCTCAGCGAGGACTATGACATTCCAGGAGGCACCCTGCAGGACTCGTTCGCCGAGGGAACGACGTCCTCGGTCGGCGCCTCGTGGATCACCGAACGCGGTTATATCGGCGCGGCGCACACCGTGCAGGAAAGCGAGTACGGCCTGCCAGGACATTCGCACAAGAACGGCGTCTGCCACACCCATGGTGCGGATCTGCACTGCGTGGCACATGGGTCGTACGAGGATCCGTTCGGCTCTTCGGACGATCACACGGCCAGGATCCGGCTTCGCAGTGAACGCACTGATGTGCGCGCGGACTACGATGATCCGTTGCCGGGCCTGGATCATGTCCGCCTGCGCGTTTCTCGAACGAACTACGCGCACGATGAGATCGACGGGCCGGCGCTGTTCAATCGCTACACCAACGATGTCGACGATGCCCGCATCGAGCTGACGCACGCGCCGATCCTGGGGTTCAGCGGGACCTTCGGGGCGCAGTACACCGATGGGACGTTCAGTGGGCTCAACGTCAACAACCTGCACGTGCCTTTCCCCGAGAACGCCTATGGGCTCGAGCCGCCGTACTACCACCTGACCCGCAACAAGGCGCTGTTCCTGAGCGAGCGGCAGTCGTTCGGGGCGGTGGACGTGGAGTTTGCGGTGCGCAAGGACTGGCGGAAGGTCAATGCAGAAAAGCCGGTCTTCATGCACTCGCTTACCGACGAATACAAGGCACTGTTCACCGAATGGTACGGAGCAGACTGGGAGCAGGTCCTCCGCGACGAAGAGATCGAATCCTTCGTCGCCAAGAACCCCGAATCTCGCGTCAATCCTCTTTCTGCATCGATCGGGGCGAGCTGGAACCTGCAGGACGGCTACTCGGCCTCGCTTTCGCTTGCCAGGACGCAGCGCGCTCCCAGCGTGCGTGAGCTGTATGCCTACGGCAACAATCTCGCGGCCAACAGTTACGAGGTGGGCCTGGTCCGCTCGCGCAGCGCATCGCCCACGTTCCCCGAGGGGCGCACCGACGTACTGGAAACCACGCGTTCGGCCGATCTGACGTTGCGCAAGCGCGGCGGCAACGTCGAGTTCGAGATCGGCCTTTTCCATCAGGACATCAAGGACTACGTGTCCGCCCAGCTGATCGGTACCGACCGCGAGACCGGTGTGCCGCACAACTTCCTGCTGTACACCGCTGCCGATGCGCGCTTCCACGGCCTGGACGGACAGCTCAGCGTGCAGTTGGGCGAGGCCAATCGGACCACCGTTTTCGGCGACTACGTGCGGGCGACGCTGAAAAGTGGCGACGACGCGGTTCCGCGCATACCGCCGGGGCGCCTGGGCGTGCGGCATGAGTGGGCCAGCGGCCCGTACTCCGCCAGCGCCGAGTATTACCACACGTTCTCGCAGGACCGGATCGCGCGCTACGAGACCCGGACAGGCGGCTACGACATGCTCAATGCCACGGTCGCCTATCGCCTTGCACTGTCCGCGCGGCAGTCAGCGGATTTCTACCTCCGGGCGGCCAACCTGCTCAACGAGACGGCCTACGTGCATACCTCGTTCGTGAAGGACCAGTCTCCCCTTCGCGGGCGCAGCATGGTCCTCGGCGTGCGCTACGCGTTCTGAGGGAACCCGGCCCTTGGTGCCCGGCAGGGAGACCCTCATCGGTCATCCCTGCGGGTTGCCTGCTGCAGCGCCTCGCTCAGCGCGCCGGAGTGGCCGGGGAATGCCGATGGTGAACAACGGGCGGCCTCCCGCGAAGACAATGACCATGCCAAGCGCCGCAACGACGGCGAACTACCCAAAGGCACGTATGCACTACGGGTTCTCTTTCTACTGCTTGTCCTGCTCCGCCTTGATCTTGCCCGATTCCTGCGCGGCGGGCGGGTCGACCCGTTCGCCGTTGCGCATGTACCACACCAGTGAGGGGCCGGCCATCGCCAGCATCGCGACGATCAGGACAATGATCACTTTCGTGCGTCGGTTCATCTGTATGCCTTGGCCCGCCTGCGGGCGTGGGATTCTCGGATCAGCTTAGGTGGGGACATGTGGATTCGCCGTGTTCTCGTTGCAAGCCGGTCTGTTGCCTGGGGTCATGTAGAGGTGTGGCCCGCGGGGCCATTGAACAGGTGCGCACGGCGTGCGCGATACACCTCGGGCGTCTGCGGTTTGATGAACAGGGCGGTCAACTCGGGGTAGTCCTGCTTGACGGCCTGCTCGATGCGGGTAATGCAGTGCTCGATCTGCGGCGTGGTGCGGTCGTCTTCGAACTCGGCGCTGAGCATGGCCACGACCTGGTTGGGGCCCATCTGCATCGTGCTGAGCCCGTTGGCGCGCCGCACGTCGGGATCGGCATTGGCTACGGCCAGAATGTGGTCGGCGACGTGGGCATGGGCCGGCTCGCCCACCAGCAAGCCCTTGGTTTCCCGGGCCAGCAGGAAGGCGGTGGCGGCCAGCACGGCGGCGATGCACAACGAAGCCACGCCATCCAGGATCGGCATCTCCAGCAGCTGCGCGGCCAGCAGGCCGACCATCGCGAAACCCAGACCGAGCAGCGCGGCGCTGTCTTCCAGCAGCACGGTGAAGGTAGTGGGATCCTTGCTGCGCCGGAATGCCTCGAAATAGCCCTGCCGTCCCTTGGTGGCACGGAATTCGCGCAGCGCGATCCACCACGAGGTACCTTCGAAGATGATCGATACGCCGAGCACGATGTAGCTGATCAGGTGGTTGGTCGCCGGCTCCGGATGGAGGATGTGCTGCACACCCTGGTAGGCCGATACGATGGCCCCTGCGGCGAACACCAGCAGGGCGACGATGAAGCTCCAGAAGTACAGCTCGCGTCCATGGCCGAACGGATGCGTCGCGTCGGGACGGCGTTCGGCCCGGCGCAGCCCGTAGAGCAGCAGCAGCTCGTTGATGGTATCCACCAGCGAGTGCACGCCCTCACTGACCATCGCCGAGCTGCCCGACAGGCCGGCGGCGATGAACTTGGCGATGGCGATGGCCAGGTTGCCGGCAAGGGCGGCATAGATGACGAGACGGGAGCCGGACGGCGTGGCCATGATGGGGTGCTGCAGGAGGGGAGTCCCATTTTCCGCAACCCGCCGTGCCGACCGCGTGGAGAGGTCATCCGTTCCGACGGCACCGGCTTGCCTGCGCCACCTCGGCTGTGGAATCCTGCGGCTCGTTCTCAGGAAGAGAGAGATCCCATGATCTTCTGGACATGCGGCCAGTGTGGCGCAGCGGTGCCGCAGGATTGCCCTGTCTGTCCTGGCTGTGGCTTCGATCCCGACCAGCAGGCGGCCACGCCAGCCAGCGGGGTATCGTCGCTGCAGTGTCTTCGCTGCGATTCGCCGATGCAGTTCGCCGGCATCTTGAAGCTGCACGAAGGCACCCGCGTGTGGCCGGTGCTGCTGGGCAACCTGGGCGAGTTGCTGGTGGACCGTAAAGCGTTCAATACCTATGTCTGCGGTGGCTGCGGCAAGGTTGAGTTCTTCGTGCCGCCGCCGCTGGATGACGGTCGACCGTAAAAGGGAAAGGGCGCGTGCGGCTCCCACTGACTGCGGTTGCCGGTTGAAGCCGCACGACAGCGTCGGCGCCTGTGGCGGGACATGTCATCATCGGCGCTTCGCCACGCGCTGTGACTGCCCATGCGGACCTGTCTTTTTTCGTTTGTCTTGCTGCTTGCTTCCCTGCTGCCGGCGCACGCTGCCTCGCCGCAGCCACGCAGCGGCGACCTGCTGTTCGTCACCGCAGCCCATGCGGGTCTCAGCGGTGCCATCCATGATGCGACGGCCAGGCCCGATGCCGAAAGCTTCGACCACGTCGCCCTGGTCGCCGGCGAGGGCGAGGTTCCGGTCGTGCTGCACGCTGATGAGAAGGGTTCACGCGAGCAGACCCTGCAAAGCTTCCTGTCCGATGCGCGCGGCAAGCAGCGCACCGTGGTGGTGTATCGGCTGAAACCCGCGCAGCGCGCCGCGATCCCGGCGGCCATCGCCAAGGCGCGCACGCTGCTGGGTCGGCCCTACAACGCGACCTATGTGCAGGACGAGGACAGCTACTACTGCTCGGACTTCATTGAACGCGCGTTCCGGGCGCAGCAGGTGTTCGCGACCCAGCCAATGAATTTCCGCAATCTGCAGACCGGTGAGATGCCCGCCTACTGGGTGGACTTCTATCGCCGCAAGGGCATGGCGGTGCCGCAGGGGGCACCCGGAACCAATCCCAATGACATGGCCGCCGCGCCGGTGCTGGAGCGTTTGGGGGTGATCGAATGAGGCGCGCCCTGGCGATCTGCCTGCTGGTGCTGTCGACGGTGGGCGGCGCCCAAGCCGGCACACCTGCGCAGCGTGGCGATGGACAACCCTATGAGGTCCTGGGCAGCGAGGTCTGGGACGTACCCGATCCGGTCTCTGGTCGCGGTTACCAGGTCTTCGTGCATCTGCCACCGACCTACGCGGCCGAGCCGGCGCGACGGTATCCGGTGCTGTACGTCACCGATGCCGATTATGCGTTCCCGGTGCTGCGCCAGGTCAGCCGCCGGCTGGGGTCGAGCGTGCAGGACTTCATCCTGGTGGGGGTGTCCTACGCGGTGGGTGAGGACGGTGGCAGCAGCCGACGCAGGGATTACACCCCGACGGCCAATGGATCGGCCGATGCGCCGACCGGTCAGGTGCATGGCGGTGGCGCGGCGTATGCGGCGTATTTGCGCGATCGCGTACTGCCTTTCGTGGCGGCACGCTTCCGCACCGACGAGCAGCAGCGTCTTTTCCTGGGGCATTCGTACGGTGCCCTGCTGGGCACCCAGATCCTGTTCACCCAGCCGGACCTGTTTTCCGGGTACGTGCTGGGGAGTCCGTCGTACTGGTTCGACGCGCATGTTATGGAGCGCATGGAACAGGCGGCCGCCGCCACGTTGAAGGACATGCCGGCCAAGGTCTACTTCTACGTGGGTGAGTACGAGGCGCGCAGGCCGGGTGACCCGCGCTACCTGCAGGACGATGACATGGTGGAGGACGCGCGACGGATGGAGCGGACGCTGCGTTCGCGCGGGTATCCGTCACTGGGTACCCGTCTGGACGTGCTGGACGACGAAGACCACCTGAGCATCGCACCCCGTGGCTTCACGCTGGGGTTGCGTTACCTGCTGCCTGGAAAGGCGGTTCGGTAGGCTTCGACGGCATCCAGCCGCCAGCGGCTGCTTCGGGCGGACATGCAGCAGCGGTCCAGCGGGCTGCGGGGTCGGTGACCCGCGTGGCATCAGGGGCTGACGGCCAGCGGCCGTCACTACCAAGGATTCGGGGGTTCAGCGGTCAGGCGGGCTGCAGATGGATATGGGGGTGGCTGGCGATGATCTCGAGCACGAGGTCGAAATAGGTCTTGCCGATACCTTGCTGCAGCGCTTCGAGTTGGCGACGCGCGGGTGCCGGGCTGAACTGATCAGGTCGATCAAGCTTATACTGCAGCCAGCGTGTCGTTTCTGGCACGCCCAGCGCCGCACGGATGTGCGCCATGTCCTTCCAGACCAGGACGACCTCATCGTGGCCGCGCAGCTCGCCATGGCCGGCATGAAGCAGGTCATCCAACGCATCCAGGCTGGGGCCAAGGTCCCAGTCCTCTGCGGCCATGAAGAGCCGGTTGAGCTCGCCGTAGAAAGAGGGAATGTCGACGACGCGGCTACCTTCCAGCACAAAGCGCGCGGTCATGCGCTTGTCTGCCGGCTGTGGCATATGCGACGCATGGGGTCGTATTGACACTGTTGAAGGCACTTCTGCATTAGATTGCCCGCTCTCAAGGTCCCGGTGTCCGCAGTCTTGTCGACGTTCATTTCAGAGGGCAAGGCCCGCTCTGGCTTTCCGTTCAGCTCCGGCGAAGCGGCCGAGCGCATCCGCGCCCACGCCTGGCATGAGACCCCGCTTGGGGATCCGGATACCTGGCCGGCGCCGCTGCGCCACGCCACCAGCCTGATGCTGGCCAGCCCGGAGAGCATGTACCTGGTCTGGGGCGATGCGCTGACGTTCCTGTTCAACGACGCCTACAGCCCGATCCTGGGGCCGAGACTGGGACGGGCCATGGGGGCTCCGCTGCGCGAACTCTGGGCCGACGCCTGGGATGCGGTCAAGGCGCCCATCGAGGCGGCGTTTGATGGCAGGGCCTCGCGTTTCGAGGATGTGCCGGTGCAGATGAGCCGCCAGGGCGTGCCGGAAGACACCTGGTGGACGTTCTCTTTTTCCCCTGTGTACTGCGATGACGGCAGCATTGGTGGCGTTTTCTGCGTGACCAAGGAGGTCACCAGCACGGTCGTTGCGCAGGTCAGGTTGGCGCGCGAAAACGAGCGCCTGATCGCACTGTTCGACAAATCCCCCATGTTCATGGCGTTCCTCGCCGGTCCGGAGCACCGGGTCGAGCTGGCCAACAGCCGCTACTCCGAGCTGGTCGGCCATCGTGATGTGGTCGGTGAGCGCCTGGTGGACGCCGTGCCTGAAGTCATCGAGCAGGGCTACCTGCCCCTGCTGGACGACGTGTACCGCAGTGGCGAGACCTATATCGGCACCGCGGTGTCCTACGTCCCGGTCGACGCCGCTGGAACCGCCGCCGATCCCCGCAAACTCGACATCGTCTTCCAGCCGGTCAAGGACGAGCAGGGCGCCTCGGTCGGCGTCTTCGTCCAGGGCCTGGACGTGACCTCCACCGCTGTCCTGCAGCGCAGCCTCGAGCGGAACGAGGCGCGCCACCGCCAGATCCTGGACAGCGCGAGGGACTACGCGATCTTCGCCATGGATCTGCAGGGACGGATCACGCTGTGGAACGAGGGCGCTCACCATATGCTCGGGTGGACCGAGGACGAGGTGCTGGGGGCCACCCCGGAACGGTTCTACACCGAGGAGGATCAGCGCGCGCAGCGGTTCCAGGACACCATGCGCGTCGCGCTGGCGGAGGGGGGCCTCACAGGTGAGCGACCGCTGCTGCGACGCTCCGGCGAATGCTTCTGGGCGCAGGGCGCCATGACGGTGCTGCGCGACGAGGACGACAATGCCATCGGATTCGTCACGGTGCTGCGCGACCGTACGCTTGAGCGCGCCGCACTGGAGGCCTTGGCCAGCAGCGAACGGCGGCTTGGTGCGCTGGTGGGGGCGTCATCCCAGGTGTTGTTCGCTCTGTCGGCCGACTGGACCGAGCGCCGGCAGATCCTGCGCCAGGGTGATACCGCCCGCCTGCTGCCTCCGGACTGGAACTGGCGCGAAGCGTTCGTCCACCCCGACGACCTGGCTGCGCTGGACGTGGCGATCCGCGAAGCAGACGCACTGCGCAGGCCCTTGGAAATCCAGCACCGTACGCCCTTGCGCAATGGCAGTCACCGTTGGGTGTTGATGCGCGTCGTGCCGATCCTGGATGCGGAAGGCGCGGTGAGCGAATGGTTCGGCACGGCGACCGACGTGACCGAGAAACGTGAGGCAGAAGATCGCCTGCAGCAGCTGACGATCACCCTGGAAGAGCGTGTGCGGGAGCGCACTGCGGAACTGCTGATGACCGAGGAGAAGCTTCGGCAGAGCCAGAAGATGGAAGCGGTCGGCCAGCTCACCGGCGGTATCGCGCATGATTTCAACAACCTGCTGACGGCCATCTCGATGGGTCTGGAGCTGCTGGAAATGCGGGTGGCACAAGGTCGCTTCGATGACCTGGGACGCTACGTGGACATGGCACGCTCCGGCGCTGACCGTGCCGCTGCTTTGACCCAGCGCCTTCTCGCGTTCTCCCGCCGGCAGACGTTGGCGCCCACCGGGGTCGTGGTGGAGCAGCTGGTGCTGGGCATGCTGGAAATCATCTCGCGCTCGCTGGGCCCGTCGATCTCGGTGACCACGTTGTTCGATGACGGCGGTGCCGCCGTCCGGGTCGATGGCCCGCAGCTGGAAAATGCCCTGCTCAATCTCTGCATCAATGCACGCGACGCAATGCCAGGGGGAGGGACGCTGGCCATCAGCAGCACCGCAATGGAGCTGGCGGGGGACGAGGCGAGCGCACTGGAGCTGGCTCCGGGTCCGTATGTGCGCCTGTCTGTGCAGGACAATGGCAGCGGCATGGAGCCCCATGTCGTGGCAAAGGTGTTCGAACCGTTCTTCACCACCAAGCCGATCGGGCAGGGGACCGGGCTGGGCCTTTCAATGATCTACGGCTTCACCCGCCAGTCCGGCGGACAGGTGCAGATCGACTCGCGGTTGGGCGAGGGCACGACAATGCATCTCTACCTCCCGCGCCTGGTGGGGGAACTCCAGGCGCCGGCCGCCCAGTCTGCGGCCGATGTGGACGATTCCACGGTGGACCGGCCGCTGCGCACGGTGCTGCTGGTGGAAGACGAGGCCGCGGTGCGCCTGCTGGTGAGCGAAGTGCTGGAGTCCGCAGGCTATCGGGTGATCGAGGTGTCGGAGGGGCCGCCTGCACTGGACATCCTGCGCTCGGTCGAACCTGTCGATCTGCTGGTCACCGACGTCGGACTCACCGGCCCGTTGAACGGGCGGCAGGTAGCCGATGCAGGACGGCAATGCCGCCCCGGCCTGCCGGTGATGTTCATCACCGGCTATGCGGCGAGCGCGGCGGTCGGCGCGGGCCAGCTGGAGCAGGGGATGGAGGTCCTCTCCAAGCCCTTCGCCGCAGCAGAACTACTGCGGCGCACGCGCAGCCTGCTGGAGCCGCGAATGTTCGGTCTCGGCGTGCGGCAGCCTGCCGATGGCTGAACAGGATTCGCGTGTAGACACGGCCTGCACGCGAATTCACCATGGTTTGTCGCCAAGGGGGAAAGACTGCACGCCTACCAACGATCCGCCAAGGAGTGTCCCATGAAGATGTCCATCCCCCTGCTGTGCGCTGGTGCCCTGATGGCCGCATCCTCGGTGGCTTCGGCACAGAGCTACGGCCCACGCGACGAAGGTCGCCGTTTCGATGACGGTAGCCGCGTGGTCTGCCGCAACGTGGAAGTGCAGCGAAACAGCAAGGACTCCAACCGTATCGCTGGCACGGCTACCGGTGCGGTGGTCGGCGGCCTGCTGGGCAACCAGATCGGCGGCGGCAACGGCAAGAAGCTGGCGACGGTCGCCGGTGCAGTCGCCGGTGGTGCGGCGGGCCGCAACATCCAGGGTCGCCACCAGCAGAAGACCGGTGACCGCGTGGTCGAACGTCGTTGCGAGCGCGAGTACAGGTAAGACGGCCCCTTCGGATGGCGCGGGGCGCAGGGCAGGGCTTTGACCCTGCTTCGCCCTGCCGGGCTGTTACTGCGTGACCCCGGTAAGCCACCGGCCTACGTCCTCAGCGGTTCAGCCGAGCACCTTGTCAAGCGCTTCCAGCTCTTCAGTCGTTGTCGACCAGGCCGTGACGAAGCGGACCGGCACCTCGTCGGCGCCCAACGTCATCGACGGCGGAAGGCTGTCCGGATACCAGTCGTAACAGATCACGCCCGCTTCCTGCAGGCGCTCAAGCCGCGTCCGAGGCATCACCACGAAGACCTCGTTCGCCTCTACCGGCCATGCCAGTCGGATATCGGTCTGCGCCCGCAGCAACGTCGCCAACGCGCGTGCGCTGCCATTCGCGGAACGGGCCAGCTCCAGCCAGTGCCCGTCCTGCAGCCAGGCGCAGAACTGGGCACCGAACAGCCGTCCCTTCGACACCAGCTGACCCGCACGCTTGCGGCGGAGATCGAAGTCGCGGGCCAGTGATCTGTTGAAGAACACCACCGCTTCGGCTGCCAGCGCGCCATCCTTCGAGGCCCCG
>JAZBLM010000013.1:0-43031 GCA_037033225.1 Pseudomonadota bacterium | reverse complement strand
TGAGGCGTTGCATCGCGGGGGTTCCGTCGATCATGGATCGACGCTACCGGGCCTCCAAGGCCTGCAGGAAGGTCTGCCGCCAGTGATTGATGTCGTACCTACGCAGGTGCTCCATCATGGCGTGCCAGCGCTCCTGCCGGCGCTTGAGGGGCATCGTGGCGGCGGTCGCAATGGCATCCGCCACGCCGTCCAGATCATGCGGATTCACCAGCAGGGCCTGCTTCATTTCGTCAGCCGCACCCGCCAGCAGGGACAGCACCAGCACGCCCGGATTCTCCGGATCCTGGGAGGCCACGAATTCCTTCGCCACCAGGTTCATGCCGTCGCGCAGCGGGGTTACCAGCCCCACGGCAGCCGCCCGGTAGAAGCCGGTCAGCGTTGCATGGGTGAAGTTCTGGTTGACGTAGCGCAACGGGGTCCAGTCTGGTGCCGCATGGCCACCGTTGATATGACCGGCAATCTGCTCCAGCTCGCTGCGCAGGTGGCGGTATTCGGTGACATCACCGCGTGACACCGGTGCAATCTGCAGATAGGTCAGGCTGCCGTGCTGGTCGGCGTGGCGCTCGAGATAGCGCTCGAACCCCTTGAACCGCTCGGGGAGCCCCTTGGAGTAATCCAGCCGGTCCACGCCGATCGCAAGCTGGCGATCGCGCAGGCTGTTGCGCAGGTCCTTGACCGCGGGCTTGTTGGCAGCGGTGCGCGCCTGCTGGGCGATGCGCTCGGTATCAATGCCGATGGGAAACGCGGCCGCCCGGAACATGCGGCCATCGGGTGCTTCAAGCCGGCCATCGCCCAGTACCTTGCCTCCGCCGAACAGGCGCAGGTAGGTCTGGAAGCGGTCGGCATCGCGTTGCGTCTGGAAGCCCACGAGGTCGCAGGCGTACAGCGCCGAAAACAGGCGGAGGTGATCCGGCATCGCCTGCAGGAGGTCCGCCGAGGGCATCGGTACGTGCAGGAAAAAGCCGATCCGGCAGCCGATGCCCCGCTCGCGCAGCATGGCGGCGAGCGGGATCAGGTGGTAGTCGTGGATCCAGACGATGTCGTCCTCGCGCAGCAGCGGAGCGAGCTTGCTGGCGAAAAGTTCGTTGACGCGGTGGTAGGTCTCGCGGGTACCGCGGTCGTAATCCACCAAGTCCAGGCGGAAGTGCAGCAGCGGCCACAGGGTGCGGTTGGCGAAGCCGTTGTAGTAACCGTCCACGTCGCGCTTGTTGAGGTCCATCGTGACATAGCGGATGTCACCCTCGACCTGCTCGTGGAGGGCACCGCTGGGCTCCTTGGTCGACTTCCCGCTCCAGCCGAACCACAACCCTCCGCGTTCCTTCAGTGCGGCCAGCAGACCCACGGCGAGGCCGCCCGGACGGGTATCACCGGGGACGGCCACGCGGTTGGAAATGACGACCAGTCGACTCATGAGGCCTCCTGCCAGGACCGCGAGAGGCGCATCGCGGCCGTGATCAGGCCGACGTGCGAATAGGTCTGCGGGAAGTTGCCCCACGCCTCGCCGGTTTCGAAGGACAGGTCCTCCGACAGCAGGCCCAAGTGGTTGCGGCGCGACAGCACCACTTCGAACATCTCGCGTGCTTCGTCCATCCGGCCGATGGCTGCAAGGGCGTCGATGTACCAGAACGTACAGATGGTGAAGCTGGTTTCCGGCTCACCGAAATCGTCAGGGGCGATGTAACGGTACAGCGCGTCGCCGTGCTTGAGGTCGCGGCCGATGGCTTCCACCGTGGCGATGAAGCGGGCGTCCCTGGCTTCGATGAAGCCGATGTCCGCCAGCAGCAGCAGCGATGCGTCCAGGCGATGACCGCCAAACGCGTCGGTGAAGTGGCCGAGCTCTTCGCTCCAGGACTCTTTCACGATGCGGCGGTGGATGATGTCGGCGCGCTCGCGCCAGTGGACGGCGCGGTCCTCCAGCTTCAGACGGACGGCGATCTTGCAAAGGCGGTCACAGGCGGCCCAGCACATCGCGGCGGTGTACGTGTGCACTTCGGTGCGACCGCGGAACTCCCACAGGCCCGCATCGGGCACGTCGTGAAGCTGGAAGGCCTGCTCGCCGAGCGGTTCCAGCCGTGCGAAGGCATGGGCATCGCCGGGATCCTGCAAGCGCTTGTCGAAGAACAGCTGCGTGGACGCGAGCACGACACTGCCGTAGACATCGTGCTGCCGCTGCACCCACGCCAGGTTGCCGCGGCGTACCGGGCCCATGTCGCGGTAGCCGGACAGCGACGGCACTTCGTGCTCGTCCAGCGTGGCCTCGAACCCAATGCCGTACAGCGGTTGCAGCGTGCCATCAGCCGTGGCGAGATTGAAAATATAGCCGAGGAACTGCTCCATGCTGCGCGTGGCGCCCAGCCGGTTCAGCGAACGCACCACGAAGGCCGCGTCGCGAAGCCAGCAATAACGGTAATCCCAGTTGCGGATACTGCCCGGCGCCTCCGGGATGGAGGTGGTCATGGCCGCAATGATCGCGCCGCTGTCTTCGTACTGGCACAGTTTGAGCGTGATCGCGCTGCGGATCACCGCATCCTGCCATTCCAGGGGAATGGACAGATAGCGCACCCACTCGCGCCAGTAATCGCGCGTGCGCTCCAGGGATTCCTGCACGTAGCCGCTCAGTGAGCGGTTGAGCGACTCATCCACGCCCAGCACCAGATGGACAGGGTGCTTGAGGATGAAGGGAAGGCCATCGCGCACGAGGCGGATCGGCACGTCCGTGGTCAGCCGCAGCACGTGGTCCGGCAGGACCCAGCGCACATGGTTGCTGCCCCACGTGGACTCGGGCACGTGCTGGCCCCAGTCTGCCAGCGGACGCACCAGCACGCGGATGCGCGGGCTCCCGGCAATGGGCCGCACCTGGCGTATCAGGCTTACCGGGCGATAGAAACGGTCGTTCTGGCGCCAGCGCGGTGCGAAGTCGATGATCTCCAGTGCCCCGCCATGGCGGTCGCGCAGTACCGTGCGCAGGATCGCCGTGTTGCTCAGGTATTCCTGTTCGGTGCTTTCCAGGTCTTCCAGCTCGACGGCGAAGTCACCGCCTTCCTGCTGGTTCGGATTGAGCAGCGCGCAGAAGGTGGGGTCGCCATCGAACGTGGGCAGGCAGCTCCAGACAACGCGTGCCTGGCGGTCGATCAGTGCGCCGAAACTGCCGTTGCCGACGACACCGAGATTGAGATCAGGTTGGGACATTAGCGAAGCTTCTCGTCTGCAGCCGTGGGGGCCGGCCTACCAGGCATTCTCACGCAACCACGCGTGCACGCTGCGTATGTCCTGCAGCTGGAACACGGCGACGCTGGGATCCCGTTCACCTACCAGTACGCTCCAGCCGTGCAGGCCGTTGGCGGCTTCAAAACCATGTTCATCGGTGAGATCATCGCCCAGAAATACAGGAAGCCGGCCACGGAAAGGCAGGTACTGCATCATCCGCCGTACTGCACGCCCCTTGTCCGAGCCTACGGGGACGAACTCGACCACGTGGTCGCCAGGTTGCAGGCGGTAGCGTGGATTGCCGCGGATGTGGCGTTCGGCAAAGGCTCGCACGTCGGCGGCCGCATCCGGCGCAGCGCGCCAATGCAATGCCATGCTGGGGCCCTTGTCTTCGACCAGCACGCCCGGGTACCCATGCGCGAAGCGTGTCGCCTGGTGGTGCAGCGCATGCAGCCATTCGGCGGTGGTCGCGTCTTCGCTATGGTCGTGCAGCGCGCCGGTGGCATCGCGCAGCTGATGGCCGTGCAGTCCCGCCGAGGGAAGGTGCAGGGGGGCGAACAGCGCATCCAGCTGTTGCAGTGGCCGCCCGCTGACCAGCGCGACGGCGCCTTCCAGGCGATCACTGATGCGACCGATGGCCTCGCGGACCTCTGGCAGCAGGGAAACCGCATCGGGGCGGTCGGCGAACTCGATCAGGGTGCCATCGACGTCGAGGAACAGCGCGCAGGCATCATCCAACAACGGTGGCGGCGGACGTAGGGGAAGGTCGTTTGCCATGAGCGGCACGATGCCAGCGCGCATGTGAGCATGAGGTCATCGGTCCGGCCGTCCCGGGGGCCCGTTGGGTGTGCAGACACCCAACAGCACGAACGGTGAGCACCTCCGGGCCTCAGAACGTGTACCTGACCCGTCCATACCAGTACGCGCCGTTGCTGCCGATCGGCGACAGCACGTCATAAGGCAGGTTTCCGTAGTAGTGGATGTCTTCGTTCGACCGGTCAGGGTAGTTGTCCGTCAGGTTCTGGCCGCCCACTGCGACGCTCCATTGCGGCGTGATGCGGTACTCGGCTTCGGCGTCCAGCTGCCATTCGGCCTGGTAGGTCTGTGTCGGCTCGAATCCGCCGCCGAAATTGAACACGCGGGTTGCACTGCCATGACGGCTGACGCGGCTGGTCAAGGACCAGCGGTCGTTGCTCCAGACCGCGGAGAACTGGGCACGTGTGCGCGGCGTGGCGTCGGTGAGCGTATTGCTTTCCTCCACACCGAACAGCACGTACGCCGGGTCCAGCGCCTGCAGCGCGGCTGGCGTGGGCAACACGTTCTTCAGTTCGGTCCTGGCATACGCCCAGGTGCCGGTCAGCTGCAGCTCGCCGCTGCCCAGTGCACGACGCCAGTTGGCGACCAGTTCGGCGCCGCGGGTGCGGGTGTCGGCCGCGTTGACGAAGAAGCTCGCGCTTTCCAGGCCGCCGACGCCATAGCGCTGCTGCACGAACGCCGTCAACGCGTCGCCGGTGATGGCCTCGGACAACGCGATGCGGTCGTCGATGTCGATCTGGAAAAGGTCCAGCGACAGATCGAAGTCGTCACCGATGCGCCCGGTGAAGCCGAGGCTGGCGTTGATTGATTTTTCCGGTTTCAGGTCGGTGGCGCCGAGTCCGCGCGCGATCGGGTTGTTGACCGACAGCAGTCGCCCCTGCACCAGCTGGCCCGCAGCGTTGTAGCCGGTGGAGGTGGATTCGTAGCCGATCTGCGCCAACGACGGTGCACGGTAGTTGTTGGAAACCGAGCCGCGCAGCGCGAACATCGGGGTGAACGCATAGCGCAGTCCCAGCTTGCCGGTAAGCTCGCCGCCGAAATCGTCATGGTGCTCGTAACGCGCCGCGACATCGCTGGAGAAGTGCTCGCCGAAGTCGCTGGAGACGCTGGCATAGACGCTCGCTACGTCGCGCGACAGATCGGCCGCGTCCTGTGGCGTCAGCCCACCGCCGGCCTGCGAGCCGGTGGGTCGATCCGTGAACGGGCCGGCAGCGTAGCTGGCCGGATCGCCGGGGCGCGTTTCATAGCGCTCGTGACGGCCTTCGGCGCCCAGCCCCAGAGTGTGGGTGATGCTGTCGCTCTGCTGGAAGGCGCGGCTCAGGTCCAGGTTCGCCACCGACTGCGCGTACTGGTAATCGGCGGTCTTGAAGCGCGTCGGACTGGTTGGGCCCAGCGAGGCATTCAAGGTGTTGCGCATGCGGTAGGTGAAGTCGTTCTGGCCGAAGTCCAGGCTGGCGTCATAGTTCCACTCGCCCCACTGGCCGCGTGCACCGGCTACGGCCTGCGCGTCGCGGTTCTCGCCTACGGAGATCGGGCGGTAACCGTCGGGATGGATCTCCTTCCAGTTCGCCTCTCCATCCGGATAGCGGAAATAGTTTGCCCCTTCCGTATCGCGCTGGTTGTACGTGCCGAATGCGTAGAACGTGCCGGTTTCACCGAAGGGAATCTCGCTGTTCAACCACGCGTTGATGTCCTTGCTGGCGCCATCGCCGAGTACGTAATTGCGCTTCCCCTGCAGTGCCAGATTGGCAGCGGTCTGGTCCCACGGTGGAATCTGGTCGAAGCCGGCACGGTTGGTGGCCTCGCGGTGCTTGTACTCCACGCCCACGCGCAGGAAGCCACCGTCCTCGCTCAGCGCCGTGCCGACGGTGGCACTGACGTTGCCCGTCTGGCCATCCGTCAGCGTCCGGCCGATCGGCTTGAGGTCGGTGTGATACGCACCGTAGCTCGCCTCCAGGGCGCCGCCTTCCGGTGTGTTGTCCAGGATGACGTTGACGACGCCGGCCACCGCGTCGGAGCCGTAGAGTGCGCCGGCCCCATCGCGGAGCACCTCGATCCGCTTGATCGCGCTGACCGGGATGGCATTGAAGTCGACCGGCGTAGTGCCGCGGCCGATCTTGCTGCCCGTGCTGACGAGGGCGCTGTGGTGCCGCCGCTTGCCGTTCACCAGTACCAGCACCTGGTCGGGCGACAGGCCGCGCAGCTGCGCCGCGCGCACATGGTCGGCGCCACCGGAATTGGACTGGCGCGGGAAGTTGAATGACGGCAACAGCGACTGCAGCGCGCTGCCGAGCTCGCCGTTGATGACGCCTGCCTTGCGGATGTCTTCCGCCGTCAGCACGTCCACCGGCGACGTGGACTCCAGCACCGTGCGGTCCGAGGCCCGCGTCCCCGTGACGATCACGGTGTCCAGCTGTGTGGCGTTCTGCGCGGATGCGACGGTCGGAAACAGCGCGAAGGCAAGGGCAAGGCCAAGTGGCGTTGCGGACGGGTAGGCGGACATGGAGGCTCCGGGCACAGACGACGGGAAGGGGAGGGCAGGCCAGGATGGTTTCAATTACATCCATCCGGATACAGAGATATAATATCTTGGCCGCTGCGCGTTTGCCGCGCAAGAGGCCGCCGCTTCGGCATGAGCTGATGCACGTCGTGCATCTGCCTGTTGCACCTGCAACGTTTGCAAGTGTGTAGGGTGGCGCTTCGTTTTCTGCCCATGGCGCACTACGCGTCGTCCCCCACCGAGATTGGAGAGTCGGCTTGATGAGATGTTTTCTGCTTGTTTCCGTCCTGCTGCTCAGCAGTGGATGTGCAGCGGTCGGGAGCCGACCGGCGGTTGCGAGCACGCCCACGGCCACCCTGCAGGGTGATGCGCTGCGTCCAGATCAGGCCAGCGGCTGGGTGCGCAGCGAACTGTACTTCGGCGTGGGCGAAGAATCGGGCGCAGGCCAGCGCGAACAGGCTGACCCGATCAGCGACGTGCAATGGCGGGCTTTCCTGGACAAGGAGGTCACTCCGCGTTTCCCGGACGGCCTGACGGTGTTCGATGCCTACGGCCAGTGGTTGTTCCGTGGGGACCCCGAACCCAACCGGCTGCGGACCAAGGTGCTGGTCGTGCTGCACGAAGATTCCCCGCAGCGGCGTGCGGACATTGAAGCAATCCGCCTGGCGTGGAAGACGGCGACGAGGCATCAGTCGGTTCTGTGGTCCCGCCAGCCGGTGGAGGTCTCGTTCTGATCCGGCCCCCCGTGGTGACCGCCCTGGTGCTCGGGCTGTGGGCCGGAGGAACCGGGGCACAGGAACCTGCGTCGCTTCGCTTCGAGGCGGTCCCGGGGGTGCCTGTGCAGGTGCGTCTGCTGGACGATGGCGCGCTTGAGGCGCGGGTCGGCCACGACGGGGTCGTCCAGCGGCTGGTCGGCGTGGCCGATGGACAAGGCGGCGCGCGCCTTTCCCACGAGGATGTCGATTTCGATGGTCATCCGGATCTGGTCGTGCGCGCGAGCGTCGGCCAGGTCAACGAGGCCGTGGCCGTATTCCGTTACGCGCCGGGCCTGGGGCGGCTGCAACCGCTGATGGCGCCGGCCGGCACCCAGGCCAGCTGCGACGGCCTCTGGTCACTCAGTACGGACGCGTCTACCGGCAGCGTGGTCAGCACCTGTCGCAGCGGGCCGATGTGGTACACCGACGTTTACCGATACCAGGCGGGCCAGCTTTATCTGTATCGGGCCGAGCGGCTGACGCTGCTCGAAGGACGCGACCTGGCGTCCCTGCTTGCCATCAAACCGGACGACGACGCCGGCCCACTGGCGGTATGGACAAGCTGGGACGCGGCGGGACGCGTGCGGGAGACGGCCATTTCCGATGGCCTGGTGATGCCCGGGCACGATGCTCCTCTGCACGGTGTCCAGGCGCGGGTGGTGCCACCGCGGTTGCCGTTGTACACCCACCCGGGTGACCCGGCCACCCGCCGCTATCTGGTGGCCGGCGATGCCGTGGAACTGCGCGATGAGCGTGACGGCTGGCTGCAGGTACGGTTCCAGAGTCCCACGCACGGGCAGGTGACAGGATGGGTGAAGGTGGCTTTGCCGTAAGCGGCGGCGTGCTTACGGCAGTGTCACCTGGGCGGGGCTAGGCTCGACGTTCCCCGTCCCAGGAGGCCGAAGGCCATGAGCAAGCGCGTTGCCGAGATCGTCGTCGAGACCCTTCAGCAGGCCGGTGTCAGGCGCTGTTACGGCATCGTCGGCGACACGCTCAACCACGTGACCACCGCCATCCACGGCAGCGATATCGACTGGGTGCACGTGCGCCATGAAGAAGCGGCCGCTTTTGCAGCGGGCGCTGATTCACTGATCAGCGGCGAGCTGACCGCCTGCGCCGGATCCTGTGGTCCCGGCAGCCTGCACTTCATCAACGGTGTGTTCGAGAACAACCGCAACAAGGCGCCGATGGTACTGATCGCCAGCCAGGTGGTCACCAGCGAACTCGGCATGGAGTTCCCGCAGGAGGTCGACTTCAAGGCGGTCTATGCCGGCTGCAGCGTGTTCTGCGAGCAGGTCTACAGCGCAGAGCAGGCACGCCGGGTGGTCACGCTTGCCTGCCAGGCCGCCATCAGCCGGCGCGGCGTCGCCGTGGTGATCCTGCCGTCGGACATCAGCGAGCAGGCCGTGAAACATGATCCGCCCTTTTCCGTGCATCGCACGCAGCCCGTGCTGCGCCCCAGCGACGATGAGCTTGTGCGCATCGCCGAACTGCTCGGTCGGGGCAAGCGGATCGGCATCTACGCCGGTGCGGGCTGCCAGGGCGCGCATGCGCCGCTGATCGAGCTGGCGCGACGACTGCAGGCGCCGATCGCCCACACCTCGCGTGCCAAGGATTTCGTCGAGCCTGAAAACCCGTTCAACATGGGCATGACCGGCATCTTCGGCATCGAATCCGGCTTCCACGCAGTGATGGAGTGCGACACGCTGCTGCTGCTCGGTGCGGACTTCGCCTGGGGCAATTTCTATCCCGACAAAGCCACGATCATCCAGGTCGACCGTGATGGCAGCCATCTGGGTCGCCGCCATCCGGTGGCGCTGGGTGTAGTGGGCGACATCGCGCCGACACTGGAGGCACTGCTTCCCATGCTTGCACCGCGGGAAGACAGCAGCTTTCTGGATGAATGTGCAGGCCACCGTGAGAAAGCGCTGGCGCGGCGTGCCGAGGAGGAGGCTCCCGGCGAGGGCGGACTCATCCACCCGCAGCACCTGACCGCGTTGCTGGACCAGCACGCGGACGATGACGCCCTGTTCACCGCGGACTGCGGTTCACCGATGGTCTGGTTGCTGCGCCATATCCGCGTCAACGGCCGTCGCCGCACGCTGACCAGTCTGCTGCACGGGACGATGGCCAATGCGATGCCGCAGGCGCTCGGGCTGCAGAAGGCCTTTCCGGGGCGCCAGGTGGTGGCGATGTGCGGAGATGGCGGCCTGACCATGCTGATGGGCGACCTGCTGACCGCGGTGCAGGAGAACCTTCCGATCAAGATCGTGGTGTTCAACAACGGCTCGCTGAACTTCGTCGAGCTGGAGCAGAAGGTGGAGGGCCTGCTGGATTACTACACCGCGCTCAAGAACCCGGATTTCGGCAAGCTGGCCGAGGTCATCGGCTTCCACGGACGCACCGTGACCCGCAGTGAGGAACTGGCTTTGGCGGTGCAGGACCTGCTGGCCCAGCCCGGGCCGGCGCTGCTCGACGTTCATACGACGCCCACCGAGCTGGTGATGCCGCCGCAGGTGGAGGCCGGGCAGGTGGTGGGGACCGCGAAGTACATGGCCAAGGCCGTGCTCGCCGGCCGCATCGGCGAGGTCAAGGATCTGCTTACCGACAACTTCCTCAAGCGCTGACGCCGGGGGACGGACGCCGGCCCGCAGCCGGCGTCCGCAGGAGCGGTGCTGGCATGCGCGGGCCGCGCGGCCTACCATCGGCGGTCCCCACACCCTCCGCCCCGCCCCCATGTCCGCTCCTGCTTCTACCGCCCCGCGGCGCTGGTTCGTCGCCGGTGATCTCAACGGTTTCTTCGGCCTCGTGGTGGACAACCTGTCCATCCTCGGGTTCATCGCCATGGCCCTGGTCGGGATGTTCCAGTTCCCCGCCGAAGTGGTGTTCACGCGCATGTTTCCTGGCACAGCGCTGGGCGTGCTCGTCGGCAATGTGCTGTACACGCTGATGGCAAGGCGCCTGGCCGTGCGTACCGGCCGCAGCGATGTGACGGCGATGCCGCTGGGACTGGATGCGCCGACCAGCATCGGCATGGCCCTGCTGGTGCTTGGTCCGGCCTTCATCGCCTTCAAGGCAACCGGACTGGCCCCCGACGCGGCCGCCATCGCGACATGGCAGCTGGGCATGGCGTCGCTGGTCATCATGGGCCTTCTGAAGCTGGTGCTGTCGTTCTTTGGTGAGGCGGTGACGCGGGCCTTGCCGCGCGCTGCGCTGCTGGGTTCGATCGCGGGCATCGCGCTGGTGCTGATGGGGCTGCTGCCGCTGCTGGAAACGCTGCGCTCCCCGCTGGTCGGCTTCGTGACCCTGGGCCTGCTGCTCTATGTGCTGATCGCCAAAGGGCGGCTGCCGGTGCGCGGACCGGCGGTGCTGCTGGCCTTCGTGTTCGGGACGCTGCTGTACTACGGCCTGGGTCTTGCCGGGCTGGGCGCGCCCGGCTTCGAGGTTCCGGCCTGGCAGGCACCGCAGATCGTGCTGCCGCTGCCGTCGCTCGGCTTCCTGGAAGGCATGCCGACGGCGATGACCTACCTGCCATTGCTGCTGCCGTTCGGCCTGCTGATGGTGGTCGGGGGCATCAACGTGTCCGAGAGCGCGCGCGCGGCCGGTGACGATTACCGCACGCGCGACATCCTGCTGGTGGAGGCGGTGGCGACGCTGGTTGCCGGTGTCTGCGGTGGCGTGGCGCAGACCACGCCCTACATCGGCCAGCCGGCCTACAAACACATGGGCGCGCGCAGCGGCTATACCCTGCTGACGGGGCTGTTCATCGGCATCGGCGGCATGCTGGGCATCGTCTCCGGCCTGGTGCAGTGGCTGCCGCTGTCGGTGCTGGCGCCGATCATCGTCTATGTGGGCATCGACATCACCACCCAGGCGTTCCAGGCCACCCCGCGGCAGCATGCGGGTGCGATGGTGCTGGGTTTCCTGCCGTCGGCGGCCTATCTGCTTGCGATCAAGGCGCCGGGCTGGATCGCGCCGGGACAACTGGCCGCGATGCTGACGCACGTCGATGGCCACGGTTTGCCTGAGCTGGCAGTGATCTTCGCGCTGGGCAACGGCTTCATCATCACCTCGATGCTGTGGATCGCCACGGTGGCGGCGATGGTCGACGGCCGGCTGCGGCGCGCCTGCGGGTTCCTGCTGGTGGCCGCAGGGCTCACCCTGTTCGGCCTGATCCATTCGGTGGATCCACGGGGCGGTATCTACCTGCCTTGGGACCTGGAAGGACTGGCGCGCATCATCAGCTGGCAGTTTGCGGGCGCCTACGTGGCGCTGGCGCTGCTGTTGGGCCTGCTGTCTCTACAGAAGGAGCCGGTGCCAGCGCACGGACGCTGACGGCCAGCGGCCGTCACTACCGGGGCGGCGGGGTGAGGGGCTGACGGCCGGCGACCCTCAGGCCCGGCGGGCGTCGCTCAGCCGGCGCCATCCAGCTCGGGGTAGTGGCGGAAGATGCCGTTTGTATTGAACGCCAACCGGCGTTCAGAGGCCAGGTAGGCGGAAATGCCCGGACGCTTCTCGACGCGGTCCTTCAATGCAGCCAGCAGCGGCAGTGATGGCCACAGCGTGCGCATGCGCAACGGGAACATGTAATCCAGGCCGCTCAGCAGCTGGAACAGTGACAGGTCGACATAGGAGTGCTCGCGCAGTGGGTGGCGGCCCCCGTTGTCCTTCAGCAGCGCTTCGAAATACCCCAGGAACTTCGGCATCCGTTCGCCACGCATCGACGCGGCCCGCGCGCGCGCTTCCGTTTTCTGGTCTTCGTACACACGCGAAGCCGCAATGGGATGGTGGGTATCGTGCACTTCAGCGACCAGGTCAGCGATGGTGAGCTGCAGCTGGATCGCCTGTATCCGGCGCGAGGCCGCATGCGGCACCAGGTCCAGCGTGGGGCCGAGGAAGTCCAGGATCGCGGCCACCTGGGCCACGACCTGGCGACCTGCCTTCAGGAACGGCGGGGCGAACGGTCGGCCTCCTTCGCCTTTGCCGTGCAGGAATGGCTCCATGACCGCATCGCCGTGCACGCGCGCCATGTCGGTGTAATTGGCGCCGGCGTCTTCCAGGGCCAGCCGGACGAACTCGCCGCGTCCCTGCAGGCCGGTCCAGTAGTAAAGCTCGTAATGCATATTCATCCCATGTAGAGCCAAGGTCTGCGGCAGTATCCGCCTGCCCGTGGCAGCGTCCGGTGAGCATGGCCTGCACGGGCTGTTCCCCCGCTGTCGCGCATGCTGCCGCGGACCCTTGAAAGCTGCGGCTGCAGCCACATCTGAAGGGTAGTGCCGGCGTGGCCGGCTTCTCGTTCTGGAGGATCTGACATGCGGATGGACAAGCTCACGTCGCGGTTCCAGCAGGCCCTGGCCGACGCCCAGTCGCTGGCCGTGGGACGCGACAACTCCATCGTTGAACCGGTGCATGTATTCAGCGCGCTGTTCGACCAGCCGGGTGGCAGCACCCGCCCGCTGTTGTCGCAGGCCGGGGTCAACGTGACCGTGCTGCGCGAGCGGCTGGACGAAGCGCTGGCCGCGCTGCCCAAGGTGTCCGGCCAGGCCGGCAACCTGTCCATAGGCAACGATCTGAACCGCCTGCTCAACCACACCGACAAGCTGGCGCAGCAACAGGGCGATGCCTTCATCGCAAGTGAGTGGTTCGTGCTCGCCGCGCTGGAGGACGGCGGCAGCCTGGGCATGGCGCTGCGTGCGGCTGGCGCGGACAAGGGGCGCCTGCAGGCGGCGATAGACAAGCTGCGCGGCGGCGAGAAAGTGCAGTCAGAGAGTGCCGAGGACCAGCGCCAGGCGCTGGAGAAGTACACCATCGACCTCACCGCACGCGCCGAGAGCGGCAAGCTGGATCCGGTGATCGGGCGCGATGAGGAAATCCGCCGCACCATCCAGGTGCTGCAGCGGCGCACCAAGAACAATCCGGTGCTGATCGGCGAGCCTGGCGTCGGCAAGACCGCCATCGTCGAAGGACTGGCCCAGCGCATCATCAACGACGAGGTGCCCGAGGGCCTGCGCGGCAAGCGCGTGCTGTCGCTGGACATGGGCGCGCTGATCGCAGGCGCGAAGTTCCGCGGAGAGTTCGAAGAACGATTGAAGGGCGTGCTCAACGACCTGGCCAAGAGCGAAGGGCAGGTCATCCTGTTCATCGATGAGCTGCACACCATGGTCGGTGCCGGCAAGGCCGACGGTGCGATGGACGCCGGCAACATGCTCAAGCCTGCCCTCGCGCGCGGCGAGCTGCACTGCGTTGGCGCCACCACGCTGGACGAGTACCGTCAGTACATCGAAAAGGACGCCGCACTGGAACGTCGCTTCCAGAAGGTGCTGGTTGGCGAGCCGTCGGTGGAAGACACGATCGCCATCCTGCGTGGCCTGAAGGAAAAGTACGCCGTGCACCATGGCGTGGAAATCACCGACCCGGCCATCGTCGCCGCGGCGACCCTGTCGCACCGCTATATCAGCGACAGGCAGTTGCCGGACAAGGCCATCGACCTGATGGACGAAGCCGCCTCGCGCATCCGGATGGAGATCGACTCCAAGCCGGAGGAGCTGGACCGACTGGAGCGCCGGCTGATCCAGTTGAAGATCCAGCGCGAGATGCTGAAAAAAGAGAAGGACGACGCCTCGCGGCAGCGATTGGCCGACCTGGAAAGCGATATCGACGCACTGGAGCGCGAGTTTTCCGACCTGGACGAGGTGTGGAAGTCGGAGAAGGCCGCACTGCAGGGCGCCACCCGCATCAAGGAGCAGATCGAACAGGCGAAGCTGGAACTGGAGTCGGCGCAGCGCAGGCAGGATTTCGGCCGCATGAGCGAGATCCAGTACGGGCAGCTGCCGCAGCTGGAAAAACAGCTTGCCATGGCGCAGGAGGCGGAGAACACCGACTTCAGGCTGGTCCAGGACCGGGTCACCGCCGAGGAGATCGCGGAAGTGGTTTCGCGTTGGACCGGCATCCCTGTCAACCGCATGCTGGAAGGCGAGCGTGAGAAGCTGCTGCGCATGGAAGATGAGCTGCACCGTCGCGTCGTCGGTCAGGAAGAGGCGATCAAGGTGGTGTCCGATGCCGTGCGGCGCTCCCGTGCAGGTCTCTCCGATCCGGATCGTCCCAGTGGCTCGTTCCTGTTCCTTGGTCCGACCGGCGTCGGCAAGACCGAGCTGAGCAAGGCGCTGGCCGAGTTCCTGTTCGACAGCACCGACGCCATGATCCGCATCGACATGAGCGAGTTCATGGAGAAGCACAGCGTGGCACGGCTGGTCGGCGCCCCCCCGGGCTATGTGGGCTACGAAGAAGGCGGCTACCTGACCGAGGCGGTGCGCCGCCGGCCGTACTCGATCATCCTGCTGGACGAAGTGGAAAAGGCGCATCCGGATGTGTTCAACATTCTGCTGCAGGTGCTGGACGACGGCCGCCTGACAGATGGCCAGGGGCGCACCGTGGACTTCCGCAACACGGTCATCGTCATGACGTCCAACCTCGGCTCGCACCAGATCCAGGACATGGGCTCGGATGATTCGCCGGAGGCCTACACGCAGATGAAGGCAGCGGTGATGGGCGTGGTGCAGGCACACTTCCGACCGGAGTTCATCAACCGGCTGGATGACATCGTGGTCTTCCACCCCCTGGACAAGCAGCAGATCAAGCAGATTGCGCGCATCCAGCTGCGCGGGCTGGAAGCGCGGTTGGCCGAGCGTGGCCTGAAGCTGCAGGTCAGCGAACCGGCCTTCGATCTGCTGGGCAGCGTCGGATTCGATCCCATCTACGGCGCCCGGCCGCTGAAGCGTGCCATCCAGGCGCAGCTGGAGAACCCGCTGGCGCACCGGATACTCTCCGGTGATTTCGCCAATGGCGACACCATCGCCGTGGATGCAGCCGGCGCGCAGCTGGTGTTCAATCGCGTCTGAGGCAGCGCGGCGGCCCGGCCGCGACCCTGGCAGGCCGGCTGCGGGTCAATGGACCCGCAGTGGCTGCAGGTTCACAGGAACCGGACGCGATCACTTGCATTGCGCGCCATCGGCTCGCCTGGCGCGCAATCGAAAGCCTCGGCAAAGGCCGGCAGATTCGACGGGCCAAGATCGGCGCGAACCTGGCTGGGTGCGTGGTTGTCGATCTCCATGTCCAGGGTCGTGCGTTCGGCCGTCGCCGCGCGCCGCCAGCAGAAGGCGAAGTTGGCGAAGAAGCGTTGTTCGCGGGACATGCCATCGATCATCGGATCCGGCTCTCCCGCCGTGGCCTGCTGTAGCGCCTGGAACGCGATCGCCAGTCCGCCCAGATCGGCCAGGTTCTCGTCCAGCGTCAGTTGCCCGTCAATGTCGCGGCCATTGACCCGGTAGCCCGACAGCTGGGTCGCGAGGCGATCAGCGAGCGCATCGAAGCGCGCTCTGTCGGTCGCGCTCCACCAGTCGCGGGTGGTACCGTCCGGTGCCACCACGCTGCCGATGGAGTCGAAGCCGTGTGACATTTCATGACCCAGGACGACGCCGATGCCGCCGTAATTGAGCGCTGCATCCGCGTCCGGATCGAAGAACGGCGGCTGCAGCAGCGCAGCGGGCAGTACGATGCGGTTCTGGAACGAGTCCTGGTACGCATCCACTGTCTGCGGGCTCATCTTCCACTCGCGCCCGTCAACGGGCTGGCCGATGCGGGCGATGTTGCGTCGATGGGTGAACGCGGTCACCGCCTGCACGTCCTCCAGGAACCCCTTGCCTTGTGTGCCGGCGCCGCTCCAGTCCGGCCAGCGTGCCGGTGCGCCGGTATCGATCTGGATGCGGCGTGCCTTGTCGGTAGCGGCAGCACGGGTGGCAGGACCCATCCATGGAACGCGCTGGAGCCGCTGCAGCAGGGCCGAGCGCAGCTGGACCGCCACGTCGTGGATGCGCTCGTTCGCGTGCACCGGGAAGGTCGCTTGAATATAGGGTTCACCCATCGCCTGGCCGGCGTGGTGCTCGATGATGTCCAGTACCCGCGCCCAGCGCGGAACCTGCGATCTGCGTCCCATCAGCACGCCGTCGTGGAAGCGCGCATGGCCTTCGGCGAACCGCTGCGCCAGGCATGGTGCCGCACGGTCCACGGCGTGGAAGCGAAGGTAGTGCTTCCAGTCCTGCAACGGCACGCTCGCCAGCAGGTCATCCAGCTGTTCGAAATACGCCGGCATGCCGAGTGAAATCCGTGCCGGCGGTGCCATGCCATAAGCGCGGAACAATGCGCTCCAGTCCAAGCGGGGCGTGACGCGCATGGCAGTGGCCAGGTCCAGCGGGTTGTAATACAGGGACACATCCTCGGCCAGCCGCGCGAACGGCTCGGACACCTCAGCCAGGGCCGTCTCCAGCGCCACGACCCGCTCTGCTGCGACGGCCGCCGCGTGCGGATCCAGGCCCGACAGGCCCAGCATGGTGGCTACGTGGGCGGTGTATGCAACCACGCGCGCGGTCATTGCCGGGTTGCTGTACCAGGCTGCATCCGGGAGGCCGAGGCCCGCTTGGCTCAGATAGGCCATGTGTCGGGAGGGGTCCTGCTGGTCCGGCAGTGCCGCCAGTTCGAACAACGGATTTCGCCCCACTACCGTCCGGCCGAGCAGGTGGGCGGCCAGCGTGCCAGGGCCGTCGAGTGCATCGATTTCGTCCAGCGCGGGCTGCAGCGGCGCGATGCCCAGACTGTCGATGCGCGCAGCCGCCATGCCCGTGGACCAGAGGTCGGCAACGACTTTTTCTGCAGGGCTGGGGTCGGCAAGCTGGACGGTCTGGCGGGCGATCTGTTCGCGGATCACCAACGAACGGTCGCGCAGGTCGACGAAGGTGCCCTGCTGGGTCCGGCTGCGCTCCAGGGCGCGACTGTCCTGCCAGCGACCATTCACGTGGTGGCCCAGGGATGCGCAGGGTGCGCGCTGCGGGTCGAGCTCGCTGGCATTGAAGCGTACCTGGGGCGGCAACGCTGCTTCGTCGATCAGGTAGCGCGGCCGCGCGGGGACAGGAGCCGGCGGTGCGACGCTGGCGTCGACATCGACATCGACATCGACATCGACACCGACACCGACATCATCGGCTGCGTCGTCGTCGTCGATTGCTGCCGGTGCGGAGCCGCGGCTGGAAGACGCGAGGGCGAGTGCGGCCACGCCGCCGCCGATGACCGCTACGCTTGCCAGGGCGACGGCCATGCCACAGTGGCGCGGGTGCTGGACGCACAGCGCGAGCGCGCTGTTGGAAGCCGCCTGCACGAGCGGCGATTCCGCAGCGGGAAGCAGGGATTCTGCTGCAGGCGCTGGCACATCGTCGGCGGTCTGAGCGGATTCCAGTGGAATCCAGACATCGGCCGCCAGCGCGCCGGGTGGCCAGTTCCCAGCTGCGGTGAGCGCGCGTGAACGGGCCTGGAGATTGGCCTGCCGCGCCGGGTCCGTCCAGGGGCCCGGGCCGGAGCCGAGAGGCCCGGGATCGTGCGGCGTGGGCGGCCGCGTATAGCCGAACTCGGCACCGATCAGCGAGGCGCCTGCGTGCTGCGCCAGCAGAAGCAGGCTGATGGTCCCGGCGAGCCCGGGCGCCGCACGCGTGCCGGGCTGTGGCCGCCGGGTCTGCATGTCCGGATGAGAGGGGAGCAGGTGGTTGTCGATGCGGCCAGGCTGGAAACGGGCCGGCCGTGTCCGCTGCTGCACGGAGGATGCGCGCGGCGCGCGTGCAACACGCTGCTCGAAGCGGGCACGGTGCTGGCTGGAGGCGATGGGATCTGCAGGCATGATCAGGTCTCCGGGGAAAAGAGGGGAGTGCCGCGCCACTGACGTACGTAGGCCAGCAGGGCGTCGGCGAAATCAAGTGCCATGCGCGGATTCACCCGCGCCACGCGGTCACGGCCGCTGTGGATGATGCCCACGCCAACGCGCGTGGCGAGATCGCGCTGGTGTTCATAGCGGCGCCACGCACGATCGATGTCCGCCTGTGCCTGGCGATGCGCGCGGACCTGCGCATCGGACAGCAACGGTCCGCCGGTGTGGTGCGCCTTCCAGGCCCGCCAGTCGACTGCGCGCAGGGCCTGTTCGTAGGCGATATGTGCCTGCTGGCGCTCGTGCAGGTGTGACGCATCAGCGGCGCTCATCTGGGCAAGGCCCAGCGCGGGAATCGAAGCGTTCTGGAACGCCAGCTGGTCCGAGGTCAGCACCAGCGCAGGATAGTCGCGGTGGCGCTCGAACCCGGAATGGCCAAGGGCGCTCTCAAGATCATCGATCGCTGTCGTCTCGATGGGGCTGATCGCGGGTTGCTGCAGGTGCAGGGGGCCCTTGCCCAGGTAGAAGTGGCCTGCAAGCGCTTCGCTGCCGGACAGGACGTAGCCGTGGCCGCCGCGCCCGGCCATGTCGATGTTGATGACCAGCGTCGGACAGTCCCCGGCGGATCCACACGCCTCCACGAAATGGTGGCTTCCCAGCAGATGCCGCTCTTCCAGATCAGTCACCAGCAGATCGACTGCGCCTGCGCAGGGAACGCGTTCGGCGTGGACTTGCCGCATCACGTGCATCAGCACGGCGACGCCCGATGCATTGTCGTAGGCTCCCTCCGATCCGCTGCCGCGTCCGGTCATGTCGCCATGCGCTACCAGCATCAGCCTGGGCGTTGCCGGATGGGTCGGGCGTGGAGCGTGCGGATCACGCACGAGCAGGTTGGTACCGCGGTAGGTGCGCGAAGGAAGCTTGCGGTCGGCTGCATCGAAAGGATGCTGCTCGACCTGGTGGCCGTCGTGCCGGAGCGTCCGGGCGATGCACTTCAGGCGCGATACGTTGGCGGCGACCGGATCAGTGCCGCCGCGACGTGTCGCTGCGGCGATCGCTTCGATATCGTCCTGCAGCCGCGCCACTTCAGGGGTGTACAGCCGTGCCAGTTCCTCGGCCAGGGCCGCGAGGGAGGCGTGGGGCCACATGGGCGCAGCCCAGGCGCCGGGTGGCCAGCCCCCCGGTTCAGCCACGGGCGTGGACGGCCGCACAGCGAGCAACGTCTGCAGCTGCGTCGCCGTCAGTGTATGAAGCAGCGCGTTGATGGCGTCGGTGCGGCAGGCCAGTGATGTACCGCACCGGCGCGCGATGTCCAGCAGGGCGTGCTGCAGATCCGGCCGAGGCCCGTTGCCTGGCGCTGGCGATTGAATCTGCGGCACCTGCATGGACAGCGCGTTGCGTGTGCGGATCGCGTGGTCGGCCCGACGTGTTGGAACGTGGTGCACGGCCGCCGTGAGTCCGGCCACGCCGGCCACCGCAGCGCCACCTGCGATGGCGCCCAGACAGTGTCGGGGACGTGCCGTGCAGGCCGCCACCACACCGTTGGTCACGGCCATCAGGGGGCCGGGCAGCAACGGTGTGGCGGCCGGCGTGGACGGCGCTGATGACGCTGTGCCGCCGCGCAGGCTGGCGAGCAGCAGCATGAAGGCGAACACATTGCGCGCGCTGTGCAGGCGCAGCGGTTGCCCGCCGGCATGCGCTGCGTGATGACGTGCAGTGCGCGGGGCGCGGTCGGCGCCCTGGTAACGCCTGGCCTGCTGGCCGATGCACTCGCGCGTCTGCTGGGCGGAAACCCCCATGGCATACCCCTGGCGCCGTGGGGCGGTAGGAATCCAGCCGCCCCCGTCTGGAGATTCCGACTATCCGATCGCCGTGCAGCGGGTGACAGTGTCGAAAACGTCGGATCGTCCCGATGAGCGGAATCCACCAGGCAAAGATGACGACTGATTGCCGCAGGTTGGGGTGTCATGGCGGACGGGCATCACCCCCCGCGCCGAACCGCGATAAGGTAAGGGCGCCTCTCCAAGGGCGTGGCAGCACGATATCCCCGGCCGATGCGGGTCGGCCGGGGATCTTTTACCTGGAAGGCTCACCGCCGCGTTGCGGGCGGTCAGACCACGGGAATGCTGTGCTGCCCCATGCTGCGGTACGGCGGCGTGGCGAGGATCATTTCCGCCAGCGAATAGGCCAGTTCGCGCTCGGCCATGACCGTGCCGTCCGCGCCATGCTCGAGCAGATGGCGCACTTCTGCATCGCTGTGGGCCCGCGCGAGCAGGGTCAGGCCCGGATTGGCCGCACGCAGCTTGGCCAGCGCTTCACCCGCTTCCAGCGGCTGCGGAATGGCCAGCACGGCGATCTTCGCGCGCTCGGGATGGGCTTCGGCCAGCACGCGATCGGCGGCGGCACTGCCCCGTATTGCGGCGATTCCTGCCGCGTGGGCGCTTTCCACGTGTTCCTTGTTGTCGTCGATCACCAGCACCGGCACGCCCTTGTCACGCAGGACGTGGGCCAGCTCACTGCCGACCCGGCCATACCCGATGACGATGGCATGGTCATGCAGGTCACGCGACGGGCCATCGGCCTCCTCGGCTTCGGCCACGGCCGGCTGCAGGGCAAGCTGTCGCGCCTGCCAGCGGTCCAGCAGGCCGAAGACCAGCGGGTTGAGCATGATCGAAACCAGCGCGCCGGCAAGCACCAGCGACTGGCCGGTCGCCGGAAGGATCTGCAGGGCCACACCCAGCCCGGCGATGATAAAGGCGAACTCACCGATCTGCGCCAGGCTGGCGGAAATGGTCAGCGCGGTGCCGGTGGGATGGCCGAACGCGCGCACGATGAAGAAGGCCGCCGCGGACTTCCCGAACATGATGATCAGCACGGTGGCCAGCACCTGCCAGGGATGTTCGACGATGATCATCGGATTGAACAGCATGCCCACCGAGACGAAGAACAGCACCGCGAACGCGTCGCGCAGCGGCAGCGAGTCGGTGGCTGCCTTGTGGCTGAGTTCGGATTCGTTGAGCAGCATGCCGGCGAAGAACGCGCCCAGTGCAAATGACACCCCGAACAGCATCGCCGAGCCGAATGCCACGCCGAGCGCGATCGCCAGCACCGCCAGGGTGAACAACTCGCGCGAGCCGGTGCCGGCAATGCGTTCGAGGATCCAGGGAATCACCCTGCGCCCGACCACCAGCATCACCGCCACGAACAGCCCCAGCTGTACGAAAGTCCAGCCAATGTCGGCCAGCACGCTGCCCACGGTGTGGTTTTCCTTGGCGGCATCGGGACCGAACACGCCCGCCAGCACCGGCATCATCACCAGGGCCAGCACGCAGGCCAGGTCCTCGACGATCAGCCAGCCGACGGCGATCTTGCCGCGCAGTGTTTCCAGCAGGCGACGCTCTTCCATCGCCCTGAGCAGCACGACCGTACTGGCCGTGGCCAGTGAAAAGCCGAACACGATGCCGTGGAGGACCGGCCAGCCCATCAGGCTGGCTACGCCCCAGCCAAGCAGGGTGGCGACCGCGATCTGGCCGATGGCACCGGGAATGGCGATGGCCTTGACCGCCATCAGGTCCTTCAGCGAGAAATGCAGGCCGACGCCGAACATCAGCAGCATGACGCCCAGCTCTGCGAGCTGGTTGGCCAGTGCCTGATCGGCAACGAAGCCAGGTGTGAACGGACCGACGCAGATTCCCGCCACCAGATACCCGACCAACGGAGACAGCCGCAGCTTGTTGGCCAGCGCGCCGAAAATGAAGGCGAGCCCCAGGCCAACGGCGACGATGTTGATCAGGTCGGTGTCATGGTGCATCAGGTCTCGCAGGCAAAACGGGGGATGCCCCGATTTTCACCGATACAACCCCATACGGCAAACCCAGCCAGCGTATCGGATCGTTACGTAGGCGGCTTGGACGGGCGGGGTATCAAGGCGTGGTGAGGGCCGGCAGGTCCTGACGGGCCTGACGGCATCTACCTATGGAGTGCTCCATGCGTTGCGACGATCACACCATCTACCGGCGCTGGATCTCTTCCAGGGCCGGCTCGACCAGCTGCGGCGAAGCGGCCAACTGCTTGTCCAACTGATGAACCTGCCGCAGTGACTCCCCGACGGATGGCTGGAGTGCCGCTTCAATGTTGATCTGGGCACGCAGAGGGCCCGGGTCATCCATGGCTCCCTGGACGACAAAGATGTCCTCCGGCCGAGGGGGCTGACCGCTCGGCGAGCCCAATACCACATGGTCGATCCGTTCCAGACCTTCTGCCCGGGCAAGTTGGGTGAGGCTGGCCGCCATGCGTTGGCTGGATTGATCAGATGCGCGACCCAGCGATACGTCCAGCGCATGGACGCCCGCGAGCGCTTGCTGGTGAAGCGATTCCGAGGCATCGCTCAGCGATGGGATGCTGGTTTCCGGCCGTTCGGCTGCCGGTTGCGGCTGCGAAGGAGTGGTAGGCTGCACGCGCTCTGCCTTGCGAATGGACTCGATCAGCTCCCGCGGCGTATCGGTGAACAGCAGTTCGCCTGCATCCAGGGACTGCCCAGTAACGTTGTTCACGGTACTGGTCGCCCACGATGCGCAGGTATTGCCATATGACCAGGTGACATTTTCGCCCAGGGCCTGGTCAAGTCGCTTGACCTGCTCGGGGGTCAATTCGTAAAAGCGTGAGGCCGAAGGTGTGGATCGGGCTTCCATGCCTACACGGATGTCCGAACGTGGGCCATTGTCCTCAACGCGGATGGTCGTCTGGCCACAGGCCATGGAACGTCGTCTGGCCGTTTCGAGTCACCGAGATCCAGGCGTGGCCGTCCACGAACTGATTGAACGACCCCTGCGTATTGGGGTCCACGTGACTGTGGATGCCGAGGACGACCTTGTCGCTCATCGGACGTCCCTATGGAAAAATCTGTGCTTCGCCATCGGCGAACACCATCACCACGCGCGGCGCCATCAAGGGGATTTCCTGACGGGCTGGGCCTGCAGGGCCGGGCTTTACGTCACGCCGCAGTATGGTTTTGCATTCGCCGGATATGGGGCAGCGATCAACAACGACCTTCATGGTGCCGCCCTCCACGACGTAGCTCATCCCTGCAGCGTAGTACATGCTCTCCATCGGCTCATTGAACTGCACCTGGAGCTTCGCTGCGGAGAGCTGGGTGACGACGACCGGCTCCAGGCTCGACTTGGAATAGCTGGGTTTCACGTGATCTCCTGAACACCCTGACAGGGAGGCTGCCAACGCAACCCACGCGAGCGCAGCGTGCACATGGCGGCGAGTGATGCAGGCTCTCGTCACGGAGCGGCTCCTTCGTTGATCCGGTAATTATCCACGGGACAACCTGAGACGCGCGTGCGGCAGGGCACAGTCTGGAAACCGGACGCATGAGCAGGCGCCGGCATGCGTTCACGACCACGCCCGCCGGGCGCAAAGCCGGCGGGCGTGTGGTGCAGCCACCGGGCAGGGCCCGGCGCGGCCGTTACGGCTTACCAGTTGTACTTGATCCGCCCGTACACATACGCGCCATTGAAGCCGAACGGCGAGTAGTTGCTGTAGGGCAGCATGCCGAAGGTCGAGTTCTGCAGATCTTCGGTGCGGTCCGGGTACTCATCCAGCAGGTTGTCGGCGCCCACCGTCAGCGTCCAGTTCGCACTCGGCTTGTAGCTGGCCGAAGCATCCAGCACCCACTTGTCGCCGTAGGTCTGGTCACGCGTCGCAGTCGCCGAGTTGCGCACCGTGAATGTGCCGTAGCGGGTGGCCGCCAGGCCGAGTTCCCAATGGTCCGAACGCCAGGTGCCGCTCAGCACCGTCTTGTCGCGCGGGTAGCTGTCCTCGACGCGACCGAGCTCATCGCGGCCGATCAGCGACTGGGTCAGGCCCAGCGTGCCGAACACCGGCGGGGTACCGCCAACGCGCTGCACTTCGGTGTCGTTGTAGCTGTAGGCCGCGGTCAGTTCCAGGCTGCTGGCGCTGAACGGCACGGTGTAGCTGGACACAACGTCCACGCCTCGGGTGCGGGTGTCCAGGCCGTTGGTGAAGTACGAGAACGCGGTTACCTGCGGCAGCCCCAGTCCGGCCAGCAGCGCACTGGATGCGGCGTTGGTGGTGATGCTGGACGACAACGCGATGCGGTCATCGATGTCGATCTGGTAGGCATCGACGGTGAGGTACAGGCGGTCCACTGGCTGCAGCACCAGGCCCACGCTGTAGGAGGTGGAGGTTTCCGCCTTCAGCGGCGAAGCGCCCAGCGCCTGTGCGGCCGCGCTGGTGGTAGGGAAGGTGCCGCGTTCGACGAACACGCCGTTGGTGAACTGGCTGGTCACCGCCTGGTAGCCCTGCTGGGCCAGCGACGGCGCGCGGAAGCCGCTGGAGGCGGTGGCACGCAGCGCCACCTTGTCGGTGAACGCATAGCGCGCCGACAGCTTGCCGGAGAAGCGGTCGCCGAAGTCGGAGTAATCCTCGTAGCGGCCGGTGACGCCCGCCGAGAACTTCTCGGTCAGGTCCGCTTCCAGGCCCGCATAGACCGCGTAGTTGTGGCGGTCAGCGTGCACTTCGTTGGTGGGGGTGAAGCCACCGAAGCCCTGCGCGCCACTGCCGGTGTAGGAGTTCAGTTCGCCCGGACTCTGATCCCACTTTTCCTTGCGGTACTCCCCGCCGAAGGACAGCGTGACCGGGTAGGCCAGGCCCCAATCCAGCGACTTGGTCAGGTCGGCGTTGAAGATGTCCTGCTGGTACTTCAGCGTGCCGTCGTAGAAGGAGCGCGGGCTGTTCACGCCCAGTGCGTAGTTGATGCTGTTGCGGGTGTGGAAATCGAGGGTGTTCTCGCCGTGATTCAGGCTCAGGTCCCAGGTCCAGCCGCTGTCGGTGTTGCCCTTGACGCCCGCCACGACCGAGCGGTCCCTGGAGTACTGGTTGATCTCCGGCACGAAGCCATCGGGATAGGTCTGCGCCAGCAGCGCGGTCTGGTTCAGATGGTTGCGCGAGCGGTAGAAAGCGAAGGAGGTGATGTCGCGATTGCTGAGGATCGCGTTGGCGTAGCCGGTCACGTGGTCGCTGAAGTCGAAGCTGCCGTTGATCGAGGCGGCGGTGGCATCCACGCGCGGATCGCCCACCACGAAGGTGGTTTCGCCGATGGACGGGTAGTTGCCGGTGTCCGGCGTGGTGCCGCGGTACGGGCCGGCACGATTGCTTTCATCCTGCTGGCTGATCTGGCCGGCGACGTGCACGCGGCCGCGGCCGTCGCCGAACTCCACGCCGGTATCGCCCGACAGCTGGTACTTGTTGCCGTCGCCGGCCGAGTACTGGCCATGATCCACGGCCAGGCTGCCACCCCGGCCGCTGCCCTTCAGCACGATGTTGATCACACCGGCGATGGCGTCCGAACCGTACTGTGCCGAGGCACCGTCGCGCAGCACTTCCACGCGCTCGATGGCGGTGATCGGAATTGCGTTGATGTCCACCGCCGAGGAACCGCGGCCCGCGGTACCGTTGACGTTGATCATCGCCGAGGTATGGCGGCGCTTGCCGTCGACCAGCACCAGCACCTGGTCCGGCGACAGGCCGCGCAGCTGGGCCGGCCGCACGCCGCTGGTGCCGTCGGTCAGGGCAGGACGCGGGAAGTTGAGCGAGGGCAGGGCCCGTGACAGGGCAGTGGCCAGTTCGGAGGTGCCGGTGGACTGCAGCACCTCTGGCGTGATGATGTCGATCGGTGACTGCGACTCGGCGACCGTGCGGTCGGCCACGCGGGTCCCGGTGACGATTACCGTGTCGAGGGTATTGGCTGTCTGCGCTGCGGCAGCGAAGCTGGCGGCGCCGAGTACCAGCGCGACGGAGGTGGCGAGCGGGCGGATCTTGCGGGTCATCGGTGTAGCTCCGGTTCGGGTGCGGCACCGGGCGACATCTCGGGGAGCGGGACGGCGTTGCGCGGTGCGCACAACTGCAATTAACAACAATTTAACTCGCTGACGAATGACGGAAACGTCAAAAATTGTCGCAGCGGCAAGGTCTTGGCAGAGGTTTCAGCAGTGGGGCAGGTGCAGCCTGGAGGGTGTGGGCCGCCCTCGGCGGAGAACGGAAGAACGCCCCGTCGGCGGCCCCGGGATACGTCAAGTATTCGTTAACGCTAGAATTGCGTCGCAGGAAAGGTGCTCACCAGCACATTCCATTCCGTTATATGGACTCCCCCAATGATCTCCCTCCGTAATTTCGCCTTGCGCCGCGGCGAGCGCCTGCTTTTGTCCAACGTCGACTTGACCCTGCACGCGGGCTACCGCGTAGGTGTGGTCGGACGCAATGGGGCGGGCAAGTCCAGCCTGTTTGCCGCCGTACAGGGCGAGCTGGAGGCTGACAAGGGTGATGTCGATCTGCCGGGCAAGGTCCGCATTGCCAGTGTCGCGCAGGAAACCCCGTCGCTGCCGGATCCGGCGCTGAGCTTCGTGCTGGGCGGTGACGTCGTGGTGGCGGCGGTGCTGGCCGAAGAGGCGGCCGCGACCGCACGCGAGGACTGGGAAGCCGTCGCCGAAGCGCATACCCGGATGGCTGAAGTAGGCGCCTATGATGCCGAGGCGCGCGCGGGCAAGCTGCTGCACGGCCTGGGCTTCCCGGCTGAAACCCACCACCGCGCGGTGTCTTCGTTCTCCGGTGGTTGGCGCGTACGCCTGAATCTGGCGCGCGCGTTGATGATGCCCAGTGATCTGCTGCTGCTCGATGAGCCGACCAACCACCTGGACCTGGACGCCGTCTATTGGCTGGAGCAGTGGTTGCTGAAGTATCCCGGTACGCTGCTGTTGATCTCGCATGACCGCGAGTTCCTCGACAACGTGGCCACCCATACCCTGCACCTGCACAACGGTGGCGCCAAGCTTTACACGGGCGGCTACACCGATTTCGAACGGCAGCGTTCCGAGCAGCTGCGCCAGCAGCAGATCGCGCACGAGAAGGAGCAGAGCGAGCGCGCGCACCTGCAGAGCTTCATCGACCGCTTCAAGGCCACCGCCTCCAAGGCCGCACAGGCGCAGAGCAGGATGAAGCGGCTGGCGAAGATGGCCGGTACCGAAGCGGTGCGCGCCGAGCGCGAGTTCCGCATCGAGTTCTCGCCGCCGGCACGCCTTCCGTTCTCGCTGATCCGCCTGAATCATGTCGAGGCCGGTTACGGTAGCGATTCGGTGATCCTGCACAACGTCGGTTTCGGCCTGGAGGCAGGACAGCGCATCGGCCTGCTGGGCCCCAACGGCGCCGGCAAGACCACGCTGGTCAAGACCCTGGTCGGCGAGCTCGAGCCGATCACCGGCGACCGCGCGGCGCACCCTGACCTGAAGATCGGCTACTTCGCGCAGCACACGGTCGAATCGCTGCATGAGGGCCAGTCGCCGATGGACCACTTCCGCGACATCGCCCCGGATGCGCCGAACCAGTCCTTCCGCGATTTCCTCGGCAAGTGGAACTTTGCCGGTGACCGCGCATTCGAATCGGTGGACGGCTTCTCCGGTGGCGAGCGGGCGCGGCTGGCGCTGGCGTTGATCGCCTACCAGCAACCCAACGTACTGCTGCTGGACGAGCCGACCAACCATCTGGATCTGGAGATGCGCGAAGCCCTGGCCGAAGCGCTGAGTGACTTCCAGGGTGCGATCGTGATGGTGTCCCATGACCGCCATCTGATCGGCCTGGTCTGCGATACGTTCTGGCGCGTTGCCGATGGCGTGGTGGAGCCGTTCGATGGTGACCTGGACGAGTACGCGGCCTGGCTGCGCACCCGGCCGCAGGCGCAGGGTACCAAGGGCAAGCTGCCTGAGCCGGCGCCGGCTGCGGTGAAGACCGACCCGGTCGCGCAGGTGGTGCAGAAGAAGGCCCCGAACCCGCACAAGCTGGCCGCTGCCGAAGGCAAGGTTGCCGAGCTGGAGGCCGTGCTGGCCGACCTGGACCGGCAGTTGGCCGATCCGTCCAACTACGCTGACAGCGCGCGCATGGCGGTGCTGGGCCGGGACCGGGAAGCGACCGCTGCGCAGCTGGAAAAGGCCGAAGCGGCCTGGATGGCGCTGCTGGATGGCTGAGCGGGAAGGGCAGGCCGGCTGAGGCCGGTTCTGCGGTTGCAGGGTCAGGCCGCGCTTGCCTGCAACCATGCGCCAAAGCGTCGCGTGGCGGTGGTTTCGCTGCGCGAACGCAGGCGGGTCAACCAGTAGCTGCCGAGCAACGTGGTCTGCGCGAAGGGCTGCTGCAGGCGCCCTTCCGCCAGTTCCTGGCCGAACATGCACAGCGGCAGCAGGGCCACGCCCGCACCTCCCGCTGCGGCCGCTGCCAACGTCAACGACGAATCGAACACGGGCCCGCGTGCTTCCAGCCCCGTCATGCCCACCGATCGCAGCCACCGCGGCCACTCATCGCCACGATACGAACGCAGCAGGTCCGCCCCCGCCAGGTCGGCGGGCACTCGGAGCTGGCGCGCGAGCCCAGGCGCGCACAATGGCGCGAATGGCGCGTCGAGGATCCGCGTCGATACCTGGCCCTGCCAGTCGCCGTCGCCGAAGCGGATGGCCAGGTCCAGCCCGTCTCCGGCCAGGTCGATCCGGTTGTTGTGGGTGTGCACGCGCAGTTCGATGTCTGGATGCAGGCTCTGGAAACCCGCAAGGCGCGGCAGCAACCACCCGGTCGCGAAGGTACCCACCACGCCCACGGTCAGTACCTCGCGCTGGCCGCTTCCGGTGAAACGGGCCATCGCCAGGCTGATGCGGTGGAACGACTCGTGGAGGACCGGGTACAGCGCGGCGCCTTCGTCGGTGAGCGCCACCCCGCGCGGCAGGCGGGTGAACAGGCGAACGCCGAGGCGTTCTTCCAGGCCCCGGATCTGGTGGCTCAGTGCGGCTTGACTGACGCACAGCTCCAGGGCGGCACGGGTCAGGTTCTGGTGGCGGGCGGCCGCTTCGAACGCGCGCAGTGCATTGAGGGGGAGGGCGGGCGAGGGCATGCCGGAAAGGGTGAGCGGATCTGGGGGGGCATGGTAACCGCAGCCCTCCACTCCGGCACGAATGGCGGGCCATGCCGGCTCTGCCATGAGCGGCGCTCATGGGTGGCGCGAGATAATCGCGATTGTCGGTGGTCGCCAAGGCCGGGCAGGATGAGTCGACCTTCACCGGAGTCACCGCATGACGACGCGCCGCCGCTTCCTTCAATCCAGCGCTGCCGCGCTGGCCGCATCGATCGCCTTTCCCGCGCTGGCCCGCAGCAGCGGCGCTGCAGTGGAGCCGTCGGCGATCACCGCCGCCCGGGATTTCGCGGCATTGGAACGCGCCAGCGGCGGACGGCTGGGGGTCACGCTGCTGGACACGGTCAGCGGCAGGCGTAAGGGACACCGCCAGGATGAGCGCTTCCCGATGTGCAGCACGTTCAAGTCGATGCTGGCCGCAACCGTGCTCGGGAAGGCCGACACGGGCACGCTGTCGCTTGATTCGCGCATCGCTGTCCGCGCCGGGGACATGCTGCAGCATGCGCCGGTGACGGGTCGGCACGTCGGCAAGGACCTGACGGTACGCGACCTGTGCCGGGCGACGATGGTGACCAGCGACAATCCGGCCGCCAACCTGCTGTTGGGTGCGGTCGGCGGGCCGGCGGAGGTGACCGCATTCCTGCGTGGGCACGGCGACACCGTGACCCGCAGCGACCGCACCGAGCCATCGATGAATGCATTCGCAGAGGGCGATCCCCGCGACACCACCAGCCCGGCCGCCATGGCCACCTCACTGCACCGCTTCGTGCTGGGCGACGCACTTTCGGTGGCCTCGCGCGCACAGCTGGCCGACTGGCTGATCGACAACGAGACCGGTGACAGCACGCTCCGCGCGGGGCTGGGCGCGCGCTGGCGGGTGGGGGACAAGACCGGCAGCAACGGCACGGATACGCGCAACGATATCGCCGTGCTCTGGCCTGTGCAGGGCGGGAGCCCCTGGGTGCTGGCGGCCTACCTGCAGGGTGCCAGCGTGGGTAGCGCGCAGCGTGATGCGGTGCTGGCGCGCGTGGGTGCGCTGGCCGACGCCCTGATCGGGTAGCCGCAGAGTGAGGTGCCGCTCCCCGGCGTGCCGGCTTCAGCCAGCACGCCGGGCCCAGCGGCCGCCATCGGGACAAGCCGCCCGACGCCGACCCGCGGTGCCTGTCAGGCAGCCGCGCAGCTGGCTTCAACCGCGTCCAGGAACTCCCGTCCCCAGCGGTCCACATCGTGGTATTCCACGATGCCATGCAGCTGGCGTTGCCGTGCTTCGGCTTCCTCGTCCGGCATCAGCAGGGCCTGCATCAGGCCTGCCGCCAGATCGGCCGGATCGTGCGGATTGGTCAGCACCGCGCCCTTCAATTCCGCAGCGGCGCCGGCGAATTCGCTGAGGACCAGCACGCCATTGCTGCCTTCGATGCCATGGGTGGCAATGAACTCCTTGGCCACCAGGTTGAGGCCATCGCGCAGCGGCGTGATCCACATCACCTGCGCCGCAGCGTAATGGGCAACCACCTGGTCGAAGGGCAGCGCCTTGGCGAAGAACCGCACCGGCGTCCAGTCCAACCGTGCGAAACGACCGTTGATCCGCCCCACGGCCTGTTCGATCTGGTTCTGCAGCGTGCGGTACACGGTCATCTCGCGCGCGGCCGGCACGCAGACCATCAGCAGGGTGACCTTGCCGCACTGCTCAGGGTGCTGTTCCAGTACGCGTTCGAACGCTTCCAGCTTGGCCAGCGTGCCCTTGGTGTAGTCCAGCCGCTCCACCGACAGCACCAGCTTGCGCGCGCCGATCTCGCGACGCAGCTTGAAGATGTCATCGCGCACCTCGCTGCGTGCCAGCGTCTGGTGGATGCGCTGCAGATCCGTGCCCACCGGATGGGCACCCAGTGCCACTTCCCGGTCACCCACGCGCAGGCGCGTGGTCATGGTATCCAGGCCGACTGCACACCCGTAGGTGAGGAAGCGCGGAGCGCAGTTTTCCCAGGCAAGGCGTTCCACCGGCGCGGCGCCGCGCACCACGTCAACGAAGTTCTCGACCTGGCGCGGGATGTGGAAGCCGATGTAATCACAGGACAGCAGGCTGCCGATGATCTCGCGACGCCAGGGCACGACGTTGAACACATCGGCCGACGGGAAATAGGTGTGGTGGAAGAAGGCGATCTTCACGTCAGGGCGGAGTTCGCGCAGACAGGCGGGCACCATCCACAGGTTGTAGTCGTGGATCCACACCGTGGCGCCATGGGCGGCCTCGGCCGCGGTGGCCTCTGCGAAGCGCCGGTTGACCTTCAGGAAGACCTGCCAGTCATCTTCGCGGAAGCGCGCGCGCTCCCAGAACACGTGCAGCATCGGCCAGAACGCTTCCTTGGAGAAGCGCTTGTAGAAGATGTCCACTTCCTGCCGGCTCAACGGCACCCGCGTCGCGCGCAGCGTCGGGTAGTTCGCCTCGTCCACCTGCACGTGGCGCTGGAAGGGGCGGTGCTTGGGGTCGTCGATCCCCCACGCGATCCAGCTGCCTTTCTGCCCGCCCTTGAAGAAGCTCAGCAGCGAAGGAATGATGCCGTTGGGCGAGCGTGGCGGGCGCTGCACCAGCTTGCCGTCTTCGATGGCTTCGTCGAACGGCAGGCGGTGGTACACCATCAACAGCTGCGCGCCATCGTGCGATACCGGCGCGGGTGCGGCCAAGTGCGGATCGCGGGCATCAAGCAGGCCGAAATGGGTGATCGCTTCCAGGATGCCACCGCAGCCAGGCGCCTGCGCATGCAGCGTGCGCGCCTGGCCCTCCGTTGCCTGCAGCAGCGCAGGTTCGGACTGGCCGACGCATACGCCGCGGAAGCCGGCCACGTACATCGACAGGTCGTTGAGGGTGTCGCCGGCGACCAGGATGCGCTCGACCGGCAGGTCCAGGCTGCGCGCGAGCGCGGCCAGCGTGCGGCCCTTGTCGATGCCCGGCGGCAGGATGTCGAGATAGCGGTCGGCCGAATACAGCACCTCGCAGCCCAGCGAGCGTGCGGTCTGCTGTATCTGCGTGCGCAGCGGCGCCAGCGTTTCCGGGTCGCAGAAGTAAGAGCAGCGGCGTTCCTGGGGAACATCCTGGCGCTGCAGCGCTGCGTAGGGGCGCATGGCTTCGGCGACTACGTGTTCGCCCGGCCAATGCGCTTCGACCAGCGATTGCAGGGGCTGCAGCGGCTGAAGCGTGTGGCCGTCGACGACGGTCGCGCCGACGTCGCAGACGATGTAGTCCGGGCGCGGAATGGCGGGGTCGGACAACAGCGGCATGACCGCTTCCAGGCCGCGGCCGGTAATGAAGATGAGCTGGATACCGGGATGCTGGTCGATCAACCGGTAGAGGCGGTGGCGCTGCTCGGCGCGGCCGGCAAGGAACGTGCCATCCAGGTCGGTGGCGAGAATCAGTTGCGGTGGTGCAGGAGCGTCGACAGCGGGAACAACGGGTTCGGTTGCGATAGAGGGACTTTCGGCAGTCAATGTGTTTCCTTCTCGGGATGGATGGGAGTCTCGGTTTCAGGCATCAGTTCCAGTGCGGACGGCGTCGTGCGCACCATCGCGCGGAACGGCGCCGGATGCGTGCGCAGCCGTGCGTGCAGCAGCAGGCGCATGCCGGTGAAGGTGGCCAGGCAGGCGAGGACGAAGGCGAAGTAAAGCGGCAGGGCGGCAGCTCCGAATCGGCTCATCAGCGCCCCCGCGATGGCCGGGCCGACTGCCGCGCCGACGCCGTGTACCAGCAGGAGGCTGCTGCAGCCGGACAGCAGGTCCTCGCTGGCGAGGTAGTCCAGCATGTGCGCCACCGCGAACGGGTACAGCACGAAGACCAGCCCGCCGTAGCAGAAAACGAGCAGGAACATGATGTGCAGCTGCTGCTGGATCGGCGGCATGGCGGCCAGCATCGCCAAAGCTGCTGCGACCGCACTGACGACAAGCAGTCCGATCCGGCGGTCATGGCCATCACTGATGCGTCCCAGCGGCCACTGAAGCAGCGCGCCGCCGGCGATGGCCGCCAGCATGAACAGGGGCACGCCATCGCCGCTGAGGCCGATTTCGCCGGCATATACCGGCAGCAGGCCCCAGAACGGACCCATGGCGAGGCCGGACAAGCCTGCTGCGACTGTGGCGACGGGCGCGAGCGCGTAGAGATTGCCCAGCTTCAACCGCGGCACGTTGGGTACGTCGGGCTGCTGCAGGCGCGTCGCCGTGACCGGCAGCATCGCCGCACAGACCAGCAGGGCGGTGATGGTGAACATCGCAGCAGCCCCTGTATCACCCAGCATCAACAGCACCTGGCCCAGGGCGAGCGCGGACAGGTTGATCATCATGTAAAGCGAGAACACGCGGCTGCGCCGCCTGGGGTCCGGCTCGGCGTTGAGCCAGCTTTCGATCACGGTGTACAGGCCGACCAGGGCGATGCCGGTCACCACCCTCAGCAGGCCCCAGCCCCACGGGTCCAGCCAGAGCGGATGCAGCAGCACCGCCATGGTGGCCAGCGCGGCGTGGAATGCGAACGCCCGGCTGTGGCCCATGCGACGGATCAGTGGCGGGGCAGTGAACGTACCGACGAAGAATCCGGCGAAGTAGCCGGACATGACCCAGCCCAGCGCAGTGGCACTGAAGCCTTCCTGGCCGCCGCGCACGGCGAGCAGGGTGCCCAGCAGGCCTCCTCCGGTGAGGAGCAGCGCGACGCCGAGCAGCAGTGAAGTCAGCCGCAACATGAGTGCGACCTTCGTGGGGAAGGTGGGGCAGACACGACACCAACCTTAACACAGGGGGGATTTCGGCCCGGTCGCAATGCCTTAACATGCGCGCCTGTTTTCCCATCTGATTCCACGCGATGCCGATCTACGCCTTTTCCTGTGCCGCCTGTGGTCATGCTTTCGACCGTCTGCAGAAGATCGCCGACCCGGACCCCACCCAGTGCCCCTCATGCGCTGCCGGATCCGTGGTGCGGCAGATCACCGCGCCTTCGTTCCGGCTTGCCGGCGGCGGCTGGTACGAAACCGATTTTGGTTCCAACAAGAAGAATCTGGCTGAAAAGCCCGCCGCCGCCGCGCCCACCGCGAGCGAATGACACAGCCGGGTTTGCACGGTGCAGCAAGGCTGGGTAGGGTGGGACGATGAACCTGCTCCGTACGTCCTCTGTTGCCGTGCTGTTGGCCCTCGCGGGCTGCAGCGGATCCGCCCCCGACCCGGTAGCGCACGAAGTGTCCAACGCACCCGCGGACGCGTTTCTGGCCAGTGTGGCCGCGTATTGCGGCAAGGCGTTCGAGGGACAGGTGGTCGAAGACAATCCGGCCAGTGCTGCGCCGGACCCTTTCGCGGGCAAGCGGCTGGTCATGCATGTCCGGGGCTGCGAAGACACCGCGCATGAGGTGAGGATTCCCTTCCATGTCGGCGATGACCATTCACGGACCTGGGTCCTCAGCCGTACCGAGCACGGACTGCGCCTGAAACACGACCACCGGCATGCCGATGGCAGCCCGGACGCGATCACCCTGTATGGCGGTGACAGCAAGCGCCCCGGCACGGCGCAGCGGCAGGAATTCCCGGTGGATACCGATTCGGTGGCGATGTTCCGCAAGGCGGACATGCTGGCCTCCACGCACAACGTCTGGGCGATGGAAATCGATCCTGACCGGGAGTTCGTCTACGAACTGACGCGTCCCGACGGCCGACGCTTCCGCGTGGTGTTCGATCTGAGGCATCCGGTCGCGCTCCCGCCGGCACCATGGGGCGCCGACACGCCCGCCGGCTAGCGGGCGGTAGCGCCGCGCCGTGCCCGGCGCGCGCAGCGGCGGGGGGTTACGACCAACGCGCCACCCCCAAAGGCTGACGGCCAGCGGCCGTCACTACCCGTATCAGCGGACGCCGAAGCGGCCGCGGCACCCGTTGCTGACCCAGAGGCTGCCATTGGCGAAGCCCCAGGTCTGGTTCTCGCGGCATGCCGTACCGGACAGCTGCTCGACCAGTACCGGACGACCACGGCGTGATTCCCAGGCGCAGGTGCTGCGCCGTCGGTCATTGCTGCTGCAGGTCACGCTGTAGCGGGCATTGTTGCCGCCACTGCCACCACCGCCCCAGCCTGAACCGGGACCGCGGGCCTCGGCGAACTCACCGCGGCAACCGCCGTTGACCCATACCGCGCCGTTGCGCGTCCCCCAGCTGCGGCCTTCCACGCAGGCCGTTCCGGAGATCTGTCGCACCAGGCGGGCGCCGCGCCACCCGGTCGGGCAGGTGCGCTCGCGCTTGTCCTGGCTTTCACAGCGGACGATTCCGCCGTTGCCTCCGCCGGGCGTGGTTCCGTGCCAGCCGCCGCCGCTGCCGCCACCGGGCCTGCTGCCGCGCAGGGAGGTGCTGATGTCCTGCTTGATCCGTGAAAAGCTTCAACCGGAGTTGACCTGGGCCAGGTAGAAGCGCAACTGGTCATCAGGGATGCGCCGGCCATCGGCCTGGTCCGCGTATTCCTGGGTGATCACCCGGGCCCGGTCACTGGCGGTCAGCTGGGACAGGTCGTCCGGCGCATAGGCACGGGTGCCGATCTGGGCGTGGACGGGAAGGAGGGGGGCGGAGCAGGCGAGCGCGGTGGCCAGGCAGGCGAGGGTCAAGCGGTTCATGGCGACATCCCCGAGCGGTCGATGGTGCGCGACTATAAGGACCGCACGGATTAAAGCGGCGTGACCGCGCGGATTTGCTCCGGACCTGCCCTCGGCCCCAGAATACCGGGCTTTCCGGTCCCTCCTGGCGCCGGCGTACAACAGCGGAGCTTCCCCCCATGCGTACCCACTTCTGCGGCCTGGTCGACGAGACCCTGATCGGCCAGACTGTCACCCTCGCCGGCTGGACCGATGTCGCCCGTAACCAGGGCGGCGTCTGCTTCATCGATCTGCGTGACCATGAGGGCATCGTGCAGGTGACGGTGGAAGTGGACAATGCGGCGGTGTTCGCGGTGGCCGCCAGCCTGGGCTACGAAGACGTGCTGCAGGTGGAAGGCGTGGTGCGCGCGCGTCATTCGGTCAACGACAAGATGCGTACCGGCAAGGTGGAAGTGATCGCCACCGCCATCACCGTGCTCAACAAGGCGGCACCGCTTCCGTTCCATGCGCACGAAAACCCGGGCGAGGAAACGCGCCTGAAATACCGGTACCTGGACCTGCGCCGCCCGGAAATGCAGCGCATGCAACGTACCCGCATCAAGCTGGTGCAGTCACTGCGGCGCCACCTGGACGAGCGCGGCTTCCAGGACATCGAAACCCCGATCCTGACCAAGGCCACCCCGGAAGGCGCGCGTGACTTCCTGGTGCCTGCGCGCATGCATCCGGGCGAGTTCTATGCCCTGCCGCAGAGCCCGCAGCTGTTCAAGCAGATCCTGATGGTGGCCGGCTTCGACCGCTACTACCAGATCGCGCGCTGCTTCCGCGATGAGGCGCTGCGTGCCGATCGCCAGCTGGAGTTCACCCAGCTGGATATGGAATTCGCGTTCGTCCGCGAGCAGGACGTGCAGGATTTCGTCGAAGACATGATCCGGGTCATCTTCAAGGACGTGGTCGGCGTGGAACTGGCCGCCAGCTTCCCGCGCATGACTTGGGCCGAGGCGATGCGTCGCTACGGTTCGGACAAGCCGGACCTGCGCATCGCGCTGGAACTGGTGGACGTGGGCGACCTGGTCAAGGACAGCGGATTTGTCGTGTTCACCGGCCCGGCCAATGAGGCCGACGGTCGCGTGGCGGCGCTGCGCATCCCGGGGGGCGCCGTGCTGTCGCGCAAGCAGATCGACGAGTATGCCGCGCACGCGGCCAAGTACGGTGCCAAGGGCCTGGCCTACATCAAGATCAGCGACAGCGGTGAGGTCAGCTCGCCGATCCAGAAGTTCTTCAGCGAAGAGGCCTTCGCCGCGCTGGTCGCGCACGTGGGCGCAGGCAACAATGACATCGTGTTCTTCGGTGCGGGTGGTTACAACAAGGTCTCCGATTTCATGGGCGCGCTGCGGCTGAAAGCCGGCAGGGACTTCGGCCTGGTGTCCGAGGGCTGGGCACCGCTGTGGGTCACCGACTTCCCGATGTTCGAATGGGACGAAGAGGAGCAGCGTTACGTTGCCCTGCATCACCCCTTCACCGCGCCAGCCGTGGATGACATCGCCGACCTGCGCGCCAATGCGCGTACCGCGGTCTCGCGTGGTTACGACATGGTGCTCAACGGCAACGAGATCGGCGGTGGCTCGATCCGTATCCACCGTCCGGACATGCAGAGTGCGGTCTTCGAGCTGCTCGGCATCGACGCCGAAGAAGCCCGCGCCAAGTTCGGCTTCCTGCTGGACGCGCTGAACTACGGGGCTCCGCCGCACGGCGGCATCGCGTTCGGCATCGATCGCATTGCCGCGCTGATGGCCGGTACGGAGTCCATCCGCGACGTCATTCCGTTCCCGAAGACCACCGGCGCGCAGTGCCTGATGACCGATGCGCCTTCGCCGATCGCCGATGCGCAGCTGGCCGAGGTACACATCCAGGTGCGGCCGAAGAAGGCCTGATGTTACGCGCGCGCTGGCCGCTCGGGCGGCGCGCCGTCCCTTCCCTGGAGGCAGCCCATGGTCGTCGCTGACTACGCCATCCGCCGCGCGACGGTCGACGACGCGCACACGTTGTCGGTGCTTGCAGCGCGCACGTTCACCGAGACGTTCGGCCATCTCTATCCGCCTGCGCACCTGCAGGCGTTCCTCGAGGAGAGCTATGCGGTCGAGCGCCAGCGCATCATCCTGGGCCACCCGGACTATGCCGTGTGGCTGCTGGAACATGACGGCGTGGCCATCGGCCACGCCGCTGCCGGTCCCTGCGGCTTGCCGCATGCCGACGTGCGCCCCGGCGATGGCGAGCTGAAGCGGTTGTACCTGGTGAGCGCCGAACAGCGCTGTGGCTGGGGCAGCCGCCTGCTGGAAACCGCATTGGCATGGCTGGAGCGCGCCGGGCCACGCACGCTGTGGCTGGGCGTGTGGTCGGAGAACCACGACGCCCAGCGCTTTTACGCCCGCCATGGTTTCAGCAAGGTCGGTGAGTACCTGTTCCCGGTCGGCGGGACGAATGATCTCGAATTCATTCTTCGACGACCTGTCCGGGCCACGGTCGCGGTTGATTGATCTGCGGCAGCCGTTCCTGCCGCGCCGGATCGGCAACCTCATCGCGTCCGTTCGCACGCCGGTCGAAGGGTCGCCCCCCCGTGTGGAATGCGTCAGACTGACGCCATGACGAATCGGGTCCTGCTGCTGCATGGCATCTGGAACGCGCGCGCCTGGGTTGGCCCGCTTGCGTGGCGCCTGCGCGCGCGCGGGTTCCATGTCGAGACCTTCGGTTACTCCAGCGTGCTCGGGGGTCCGGACGTCGCCGTTCCGCAGCTGTTGCAGCGGCTGCAGGGCAGGGGCGAGGTGTCGCTCGTCGGCCACAGCCTGGGCGGCCTGGTTGCCCTGGAGGCCCTGCGCCGGGATCCAGCGCTGGCGGTGAACCGCGTGGTCTGCCTGGGATCGCCTCTGCGCGGCAGCGGCACCGCACGGATCCTGGCCGACCACGGCTGGGCGGCGGCACTGGGCCGCAGCGGCGGGCTGCTGCTGGACGGCCTGCCGGATTGGCGGGGCGCGGCGCGGGTGGGGCTGATCGCCGGCTGTGTGCCGCATGGACTGGGCAGCCTGCTGGGCGCGCTGGAAGGTGACTCCGATGGCACGGTCGCGCTGTCGGAGACCCGCCTGCCGGGACTGGCCGATCACTGCATCGTACGCTGCAGCCACAGTGGGCTGGTGTTCTCGGTGGACGCGGCGCGTCAGACCGCGCAGTTCCTGCGCCACGGGCGGTTCCATCCAGGCCCGAAGCCCATCGCGGCCTGACGCCGGCAGCAGCATGGCGCCTCATGGACACGGCAGGGGCCGCCGATCAGGTAGAATCCGCGCCCTGTTCCTGAAGCTGCCAAACGGAAGCCCCCATGGGTAGAGGTCCCTCCATCGAGAACCGCAAAAACGCGTCTGACGCGAAGCGCGGCAAGATTTTCACCAAGATCATCCGTGAGATCGGCGTTGCCGCACGCGGTGGCGGAGGCGACCCCAACAACAACCCGCGCCTGCGCGTGGCCATGGACAAGGGGCTGGCCTCGAACATGTCCAAGGACGTGATCGAGCGGGCCATCAAGAAGGCCACCGGTGAGCTGGAAGGCGTCGAGTACGAGGAAATCCGCTACGAGGGCTACGCGCCGGGTGGCGTGGCCGTGATCGTCGACTGCCTCACCGACAACAAGGTGCGCACGGTCGCCGACGTCCGCCATGCATTCAGCAAGTGCGGCGGCAACATGGGCACCGAGGGCTCGGTCGCCTTCATGTTCAAGCGCGTAGGCGTGCTGCATTTCGGTGCCGGTGCGGATGAAGACGCCATTTCCGAAGCGGCCATCGAGGCCGGTGCCGACGACATCGTGGTGTATCCGGAAGATGGCGCGATCGATGTGCTCACCGCAGCCGACAGCTACCACGCCGTCAAGGACGCGATGGAAGCAGCCGGACGCGTGCCGGACCATGCCGAGATCACCTTCCGCGCCGACAACGACATCGCGGTGGAGGGGGACACTGCCCTCCAGGTCAAGAAACTGCTGGACATGCTGGAAGACCTGGATGATGTCCAGGATGTCTACTCCAATGCCGATCTCGGCGCGGACGCCTGAGTCCGGATGACCCGCATCCTTGGCATCGACCCCGGTTCACAGCGTACCGGGGTCGGCATCATCGACGTTGATGCGGCAGGCCGCGTTAGCCACGTGCACCACCAGCCGCTGGTGCTGCTGGGGGCTGACGATTTTCCGCAGCGGATGAAGATCCTGGTGCTGGGGCTGGCCGAGCTGATCGCTGAGTACCAACCGCAGGAAGTCGCCATCGAAAAAGTGTTCATGGCGCGCAACCCGGATTCGGCGCTGAAGCTGGGCCAGGCCCGGGGTGCGGCGATTTCCGCGGTGGTGCTGCGCGACCTTCCGGTCAGCGAGTACGCCGCCAGTGAGATCAAGCTCGCGGTGGTCGGGCGCGGTGGCGCGGAAAAACAACAGGTCCAACACATGGTCGGGCTCATGCTCGGCCTGAAGACGAAGCTGCAGGCCGACGCTGCTGACGCGCTGGCCGTGGCCATCACCCATGCCCATGTGAGGGCGACCGCCAACCGCCTGGGGCTCAGTGCCCGCCAGGCGTGGGGACGGAAATGAGGAGCACAGCTGCATGATCGGTCGCCTGCGCGGAATCGTCGCCTACAAGGCCCCACCGTGGCTGGTGGTGGACGTCAACGGGGTCGGCTACGAGCTGGAAGCCCCGATGAGCACCTTCTACGACCTGCCGGATATCGGCCGCGAGGTCATCCTCTATACCCATTACGCCCAGAAGGAAGACAGCGTGTCGCTGTACGGCTTCCTGCGCGAAGGCGAGCGCCGCCTGTTCCGCGACGTGCAGAAGGTCAGCGGCATCGGCGCGAAGATCGCGCTGGCGGTGCTGTCGGCGGTGAGCGTGGAAGAGTTCGTGCGCATGGTGCAGTCCGGCGACATCACCGCGTTGACCCGTATTCCCGGCATTGGCAAGAAGACCGCCGAGCGCATGGTGCTGGAGCTGCGTGACCGCGCCGCCCAGCTGGGCGCGGGCGGCGCACTGCCCGCCAGCAGTGGCCCGGCGGCCGCCGACCCGGTCGCCGAAGCCACGGTCGCGCTGCAGCAGCTCGGCTACAAGCCGGCCGAAGCGGCGCGCATGGCGCGCGATGCCAACGCCGAAGGCGACGATGTGGCCATGGTCATCCGCAAAGCCCTGCAGTCAGCCCTGCGCTGACGTTTCCCCGTCATCCTCCCAGAGTCCCTCATGTCCAGCCCCACTTCATCGCAGGATGGCAGTCACGGCCACGGCCACGCGCCGGCCGGCAGCAGCATGGCGCTGGTCATCGGCGCCATCGGCGTGGTGTTCGGTGACATCGGTACCAGTCCGCTCTATACCCTGAAGGAAGCGTTCTCGGGTCATTACGGCCTGACCAGCGACCACGACACCGTGCTGGGCGTGCTGTCGCTGTCCTTCTGGGCGCTGATCCTGGTGGTGACGCTGAAGTACGTCACCATCATCATGCGCGCCGACAACGAGGGCGAGGGCGGCATCATGGCGCTGATGGCGCTGACCCAGCGCACGCTCAGCAAGGGCTCCCGCTCGGCCTATGTGGTCGGCATCCTCGGCATCTTCGGTGCCTCGCTGTTCTTTGGTGACGGGGTGATCACCCCGGCCATCTCGGTGCTCGGTGCGGTGGAGGGCCTGGAGGTCGCGGCGCCCGGATTGCACCGCTTCATCCTGCCGATCACCATCGTGGTGCTGCTGGCGGTGTTCGCTGCGCAGCGCTTCGGCACCGAGAAGATCGGCAAGGCGTTCGGTCCCATCACCAGCATCTGGTTCCTGTCCCTGGCCGCGATCGGGCTGTACAACATCGTCGATGCCCCCGAGGTGCTGAAGGCCTTCAATCCGTGGTGGGCGATCCGCTTCTTCATCGACCATGGCTGGCACGGGATCTTCATCCTCGGCGCCGTGGTCCTGGCGGTCACCGGTGGCGAAGCCCTGTATGCCGACATGGGACACTTCGGCGCCAGGCCGATCCGCCATGCGTGGTATTTCTTCGTGCTGCCGTGCCTGGTGATGAACTACCTGGGGCAGGGCGCGCTGGTGCTGGAGCACCCGGAAGCGGTCAAGAACCCGTTCTTCGAGGCGGTGCCGGACTGGGCGCTGTACCCGATGATCATCCTGGCCACGATGGCGGCGGTGATCGCCTCGCAGTCGGTGATCACCGGTGCGTTCTCGGTATCGCGGCAGGCGATGCAGCTGGGCTACATCCCGCGCATGCGCATCAAGCACACATCGCACGACACCATCGGCCAGATCTACATTCCCGGCATCAACTGGGGCCTGGCGGTGATGGTCATCGGCCTGGTGCTGGCGTTCCAGAGTTCGTCCAACCTGGCCGTGGCCTACGGTATCTCCGTGTCGGGCACGATGCTGATCGATACCCTGCTGCTGGCACTGGTGGCGCGCAGCCTGTGGCCCAAATCGCGGCACTGGATCGTCGCGTTGTGCGTGGTGTTCTTCATCATCGACCTCGGCTTCGTGATCGCCAACGGCGCCAAGCTGATGCAGGGAGCCTGGTTCCCGGTGGTGCTGGGCATCCTGCTGTTCACCCTGATGCGGACCTGGCGGCGCGGCCGCGAGCTGCTGCGGGACGAAATCCGCAAGGACGGCATCCGGCTGGACACCTTCCTGCCTGGGCTGATGCTGGCGCCGCCGGTACGCGTGCCGGGCACCGCGGTGTTCCTCACCGCCGACCCGACCGTGGCCCCGCACGCGCTCATGCACAACCTCAAGCACAACAAGGTGCTGCACGAGCGCAATGTATTCCTGCATGTGGTGACGTTGCCGGTGCCGTATGCGCCGGATGGGCATCGCCTGAAGATCGAGTCGGTGGGGGACGATTTCCACCGGGTCTACGTCAAGTTCGGCTTCATGGAAACGCCCGACGTGCCGCTGGCGCTGATGCGTTCGTGTGATCACGGCGGTATCTATTTCGATCCGATGGACACGACCTTCTTCGCCAGTCGCGAGACCATCGTGGCAACGGCCAACCGCGGCATGCCGATCTGGCGCGACAAGCTGTTTGCCCTGATGCACCGGAATGCCGCGCCGGCGACCGGCTTCTTCCGCATTCCGGGCAACCGGCTGGTGGAACTCGGCGCGCAGGTCGAAATCTAGCGTTCTATCGCCGCGCGAGGCTTGAAGCGTAAGCAACGGCAACGGCAACGACAAAAGCGTGCAGGGCTGGGGGTTGGCGGGGCGGGTGGGTTGGCGGGGGACGGCAAAGGCTGCGTCCTGCGTGCCTCGTTTCGCGCCATCCATGGCGCTCAACGCCCCCGCCACCCCGCCCCGCCTTCGACAGCTCCATGGCGGCCACGGAGCCTCCGGTAGGGTCGACCCATGGTCGACCAGAATCGCCATTACGCCATCTGGTGGAAGGA
>JAZBLM010000012.1:36940-46988 GCA_037033225.1 Pseudomonadota bacterium | reverse complement strand
TCACCAACGTGGTGATGATGGGCATGGGCGAGCCGCTGATGAATTTCGACAACGTGGTGCGCGCCATGAGCGTGATGCGCGACGACCTGGGTTACGGCCTGGCGAACAAGCGCGTGACCCTGTCGACCTCCGGCCTGGTGCCGCAGATCGACCGCCTGTCCACCGAAAGCGATGTATCGCTGGCGGTATCGCTGCATGCGCCCAACGATGCGCTGCGCGAGACGCTGGTGCCGCTCAACAAGAAGTACCCGATCGCCGAGCTGATGGCTTCCTGCGCACGCTACCTGCGCGCCAACAAGCGGCGCGAATCGGTGACCTTCGAATACACCCTGATGAAGGGCATCAACGACCAGCCCGAGCATGCACGCGAGTTGGCCCGGCTGATGCGCCAGTTCGACAATGCGGTGCAGTCCAAGGACTCCGGCAAGGTCAACCTGATCCCGTTCAACCCGTTCCCGGGCACGCGTTACGAACGCTCGGAGGAAGTGCACATCCGCGCCTTCCAGAAGATCCTGCTGGACAGCAACGTGCTGACGATGGTGCGCCGCACGCGTGGCGACGACATCGATGCAGCGTGTGGCCAGCTGAAGGGCCAGGTGATGGATCGCACCCGGCGCCAGGCCGAGTTCAACAAGACGCTCAAGGATGGAGCGGGGCGCGATGCAGCGGCCTGACCGTCCGGCGGGCTGGATCGCGGTGGTACTCGCTACCCTGGCGCTGGCCGCCTGCGGTGGCGGCGACAAGGGGATGAAGCTGCCCAAGACCCAGCTTTCGGTCGCGCCCCGCTATGTCGCCAAGGATGACAGTACCGTGCGCAGGCTGCACCAGTACCAGAGCCTGCTGACGCTGGCGGGTGCCGACTTCGGCAGCGGCGACCTGCAGGCGGCTGAGAAGCGTGCCCGCGCGGCGCAGAAGATCCTGCCCGAACGTCCTGATGCGCTGCTGATCCTTGCCGGCATCGCGGACCGGCGCGGCGACGCCGCGCAGGCGGGCGAGCTGCTGCAGCGTGCGGCGACGCAGTCACCGGAGCGGGGTGACGTCCTGAACAACTATGCCGCCTGGCAGTGCCAGCACGGCCGGGCAGCGGAATCACTGGATGTCTTCGTGCGGGCGATCGCTGCGCCCGGCTACGACACGCCGGCCGTGGCGCTGTCCAATGCCGGCGCCTGTGCGCTGCAGGCCGGCCAGGCCGAGCGGGCCGAGCGCTATCTGCGTGCGGCGCTTGTGCAGGACCCGGTGAACGTCCAGGCGCTGGCCACCATGGCCCAGCTTTCGTTCGACGCTGGCCGTTTCATGGAAGCGCGCGCGTTCTCCGAGCGTCGCCTTGCGGCTGCACCGCCAACGCGTTCCGTGTTACAACTGGCGTCGCAAATCGAGACGCGACTGGGTGATCAGCGAGCCGCTGAGCGCTACCAGCAGCGCATCCGACAGGAATTTCCGCAGGATGCGGACCTCAATTCCAAGGGTTGAAGCACTGTGACTGACAACCAGACCGTGAACGCTTTCGAGACGGCAGACGGCTGTGGCCAACGCCTCCGCCAGGCCCGTGAAGCGGCAGGACTGACGCTGGACGACGTGGCGCAGCGCCTGCGCATGCCCGCACAGGTCGTGCGTTCGCTTGAAGAAGAGCAGTGGCAGCGCCTGGGGGCGCCGGTGTTCGTGCGCGGCCAGCTGCGCAGCTATGCGCGCCTGCTGGGGGTGGATGTAGGCCAGGTGCTGGAACAGGCCCAGGTGGGTCCCATCGTGCCGCCCACCCTGGTCAGCCATACCCATACCCCGCGTGCGCGCCGGATCGCGGAAAGTGTCGGTCGCCGACTGCTTTACGTCGGCATCACCGCCGCGCTGGCGGTGCCGGTGTGGTTTGCAACGCGCAGCCACCTGGCGCCCGATGGCCCGAGCACGGCTTCGCTGGACGTGGTGCCGGCCACCGTCGCCGTGGCGCCGCCGCGCAGCGATGCGGGCGCCGGCGATGCACCGGCCGTTTCCTCACCGGCCAGCGCGCCGGCGCGTCCCACGGCGCAGCCCTACGTGGCGTCGCTGACGCCCGTCCCGCGCAGCGTCGCTGCCAGTGAGCCGGCGGCCCCCAAGGGGGCGTTGGGGCTTCAGTTCAGTGGTGACAGCTGGGTGGAGATCACCGCCCCCGATGGCAGCACGGTGGAAAAGGCGCTGATCCCGGCCGGGCAGTCACGCACCTTCACGCCGGGTCAGGTCGGCCGGGTGGTGCTGGGCAATGCAGCGCAGGTGCAGGTTCAGCAGAACGGCGCCATCATCGACCTTGGCCCATATCGGCGAGCCAACGTCGCACGCTTTACGGTATCCTCCGAGGGCTCCGTGGCCCCGGTTTCCAACTGAGGCCCGGGCTGTAATCCACAACCCATTTGACAGTCCTTCCCGGCGAGCTAGCCTCCAGCTCGGGAAGGGCGAGAGTACGCATGGCGATCGACGACCTGCTCGACGAGCACGAACAAAGTGAACGCGTCCGCACCTGGCTGCGGAAGAACGGCCTGAGCATCATCGGCGGTGTGGTGATCGCCGTGGGCGCCATCGGCGGCTGGCAGTGGTGGCAGCAGGAGCACGGCAACAAGCTGGCTTCGGCCAACCTCGAATACCAGAAGGTGCTCAAGGGCATCGAAGACAAGAAGCTCGACGAAGCGGCCAAGGCGGTCAAGGCACTGGATGCCGGCCCGTCGAACATCTACGCCGAACTCGCAGCCCTGCAGCTGGCCAAGGCCCAGGTCGAGGCCGGCAAGAATGACGAAGCGCTGGCGACGCTGCGTGCGGTGGACGTGGACGGCGACCTGAAGCGGGTCGTTGACCAGCGCATCGCGCGCCTGCTCGTTGCCACCGGCAAGGGCGACGAGGCGATCAAGCTGCTGGGCACGGCCACCGACGCCGGTGCGCTGGAGATCCATGGCGACGCACTGATGGCCGCCGGCAAGCGCGACGATGCGCGTGGACAGTATGAGAAGGCGCTGAAGACGCTGGACGTGGCAGCGCCGCAGCGGCGCCTGCTGGAAACCAAGTTGATGGACGCCGGCGGCACTGTCGCGGCGACCGAGGAGTCGGTGTAATGAGTCAGATGGTCATCCTCAAGCGGGTCGCCACGGTTGCCGTGCTCGGCATGGCGCTGTCCGGTTGCAGCACGGTGAAAGGCTGGTTCGCCGGCAAGGACGCCGAAGCGAAGAAGGCGCAGGAGCCGGCCGAGCTGGTCAAGTTCGATGCCACGGTGAAGGTCGACAAGGCCTGGACCGTGAACCTGGGCAAGGGCGAAGAGCGCATCGGCGTCCGCCAGGGTCCGGTCGTCGCCGACGGTCGTGTCTACGCTGCGGCCATCACCGGTGGCGTGCACGCCATCGACCTGCAGACCGGCAAGGAAATCTGGACCTACGAGCCGGCCAAGGTGAAGAAGAAGCCGAAGCTGCGCCTGTCCGGTGGGCCGGGCGTGGGCGAAGGCCTGGTCGTGATCGGCACGCTGGACGGGCAGGTCATTGCACTTGATGCGAACGACGGCACCGAAAAGTGGCGCGCCAAGGTCCCCGGTGAGGTGCTCTCGGCCCCCGCCGTCGGCCAGGGCATGGTGTTCGTGCGCAGCAACGATGGCCGCGTGACCGCGTTCGATGTCTCCAACGGTACCCAGCGCTGGTTCAACCCGCGCGAGCTGCCGATGCTGACCGTGCGCGGCAATGCGCCGATCGTGCAGGGCCCGGGCGTGCTGTTCGTCGGCAACGATGATGGCACCCTGGCGGCGCTGGGCGCGGCCGATGGCCGCACGCTGTGGGACCAGGTGGTCGGCAGCCCGGAAGGGCGTACCGAGCTGGACCGCATGGCCGACGTCGACGGTGCTCCGGTACTGGAAGGCAACACCCTGTATGCCAGCAGCTTCAAGAACCAGACCATCGCCATCGAAGGCCCGACCGGGCGTCCGCTGTGGACGCGTGATCATGGCGGCGCCGGTGGCGTGACCCTGTCGTCCTCGTACGTGATCGTCACCGACAACCAGGGCGGCGTATTCGGCCTGGACAAGCAGAGTGGTGCGGCCAGCTGGTCGCAGACCGGCCTGGCCCGGCGCCAGCTGACGGGTCCGGCCCTGCAGGGCGATTACGTGGTCGTCGGTGATCTGGACGGTTACGTCCACTGGCTGCAACAGTCCGATGGCGCGATGGCCGCCCGGGCAAAGACCGGCGGGACCGTGAAGGCCCAACCGATAGTCGCCGACGGGGTCCTGCTGGTGCAGAACGTCGAAGGCAAACTGACCGCTTTCCGGTTGGCCAATTAATTACGGAGTAAACGCGATGCTGCCCCTGGTCGCCCTGGTCGGACGGCCGAATGTCGGCAAGTCCACAATTTTCAACGCGCTCACGCGCACCCGCGACGCGCTGGTCCATGACCAGCCCGGCGTGACCCGTGACCGCAACTACGGTGTCTGTCGCCTGGACGAGGACAACCCGTTCCTGATCGTGGACACCGGCGGCATCGCCGAGCAGGAGGAAGGCCTGGCCGGCGCCACCGCGCGCCAGGCACGCGCCGCTGCCGAGGAAGCCGATCTGATCGTCTTCGTCGTCGATGCGCGCGACGGCACCTCCGCGCTAGACGACGACATCCTGGCCTGGCTGCGCAAGCAGCAGCAGCCGAAGGTGCTGCTGATCAACAAGATCGACGGCACCGACGAGCACACCGTGCGCGCGGAATTCTCGCGCTACGGCTTCAGCGAGATGCTCACGGTCTCGGCCGCGCATCGCCAGGGCCTGGATGACCTGCTCGAGGAAATCGTCGAGCGCCTGCCCGAAGAGGGCAGCGCCGAAGAGATGGACAACGACCCGAACCGCGTGCGGATTGCCTTCGTCGGCCGCCCCAACGTGGGCAAGTCGACGCTGGTCAACCGCATCCTCGGCGAGGAGCGGATGATCGCCTCGGAAGTGCCGGGCACCACCCGTGATTCGATCTCGGTGGACCTGGAGCGCGAAGGCCGTGATTACCGCCTGATCGACACCGCCGGCCTGCGCCGTCGCGGCCGCGTGGACGAAGCGGTGGAGAAGTTCTCCGTCGTCAAGACCATGCAGGCGATCGAGCAGTGCCAGGTCGCGGTGCTGATGCTGGATGCCCACGAAGGCGTGACCGACCAGGACGCGACCGTGCTCGGCGCCGTGCTGGACGCCGGCCGCGCGCTGGTCATCGCGATCAACAAGTGGGACGGACTGACCGACTACCAGCGCGAGCAGGCGGAGACGCAGCTGTCGCTGCGGCTGGGCTTCGTGCCGTGGGCGGAGTCGGTGCGCATCTCGGCGATGCACGGTTCGGGCCTGCGTGAGCTGTTCAACGCGATCCACCGCGCACACGCGTCGGCGAACCATCAGTTCAGTACCAGCGAGGTCAACGCGGCACTGGAAGCGGCGTATACCGCCAATCCGCCGCCGACCATCCGCGGCCACGTGTCCAAGCTGCGTTACGTGCATCCGGGTGGCGCCAACCCGCCGACCTTCATCGTGCACGGTACGCGCCTGAAGGAGCTGTCCGAGTCGTACAAGCGCTACCTGGAGAATTTCTTCCGCAAGCGCTTCAAGCTGGTCGGCACGCCGGTGCAGTTCATCTTCCGCGAGGGTGTCAACCCGTACGAAGGCAAGAAGAATCCGCTGACCGAACGCCAGGTCAAGGCCAAGCGCCGCCTGATGAAGCACGTCAAAGGCCGCTGAGCCCCGCGCCCGGTCCCCGATAGCGCCGACCCAGGGTCGGCGAGCGCAGAGGCCGGTCGGCGCACCGATTCCACCGCCGCTGCGCCCATGGCCGATAATGCGCTCATGGCCATTCCCGAAATAACGCCCGAATCCGCCCTGCAACGCCTCGCCCACGGCGCGGTGCTGATCGACGTGCGTCAGCCACACGAACGCGCTGGCGGCATGGCCGAGGGCGCGCGTGGTGTCACGCTGGACGTGCTGCAGGCCGATCCTGCCGCGCACCTGCCGCGCCGCGAGCAGGAAATCCTGCTGATCTGCCAGACCGGCCGACGCTCCTTGCAGGCGGCGCACTCACTCCATGCCGCCGGTTACCCCAACGTAGCCTCTGTGAGCGGCGGTACGGTGGCCTGGCGCGTCCAGCAGTTGCCGCTGGTGCAGCCCCTGCTGTCGGCCGAAGAGCGCGATTTCCACGACCGTTACGCCCGCCATCTGCTGCTGCCGCAGGTCGGTGAAGCCGGGCAGCGCACGCTGCAGCGATCCCGCGTGCTGGTGCTGGGGGCGGGCGGCCTGGGCTCGCCGGCCGGCTTCTACTTGGCGGCCGCGGGCGTAGGGCACCTGCGTTTCGTCGATGATGACCGCGTGGAGCGCAGCAACCTGCATCGGCAGATCCTGCACACCGAAGCGAGTGTCGGCCAGTTCAAGGTGGAATCGGCGCGCGAGCGCCTGCTGGCACTGAACCCCTCGGTGCAGGTCGATGCGGTCGCCGAACGCGCAACCTCCACCAACATCGACGCCCTGATGGAAGGCGTGGACGTGGTGCTGGACGGGTCGGACAACTTCCCGCTGCGTTACCTGCTCAACGATGCCTGCATCAAGCACGCCCGGCCGCTCGTATACGCAGCGATCGAGCGCTTCGACGGCCAGCTCAGCGTGTTCGATGCCGGTCGACAGCGCGGCGTGCAACCTTGCTACCGCTGCCTGTTCCCGCAACCGCCGCCGCCGGAGTTCGCGCCCAACTGTTCCGAAGCGGGGGTGCTTGGCGTACTGCCCGGCCTGGCCGGGGTGCTGCAGGCGACCGAAGTGCTCAAGCTGCTGCTCGGCATCGGCGATTCCCTGGCGGGACGGCTGCTGCGGTTCGACGCCCTCGGCATGCGCTTCCGGGAAACCCGCTTGGCACCGGATCCACAGTGTCCGGTGTGCGCACCGGACGTCGCGTTTCCCGGTTACATCGACTACGCGGCGTTCTGCGCAGGGCCGCCTGCTGTTTCGACCTAGCTTGCATGGAATGATCGAAGGCTGATAGTGCATTCCGTTTCATATGCGGAACGATCATCCGCAACACAGGTGCTATTGCTGAATCGCCGCTTGCCCTATCGTTGACGCCATTCAACGCATCACAGGGAAGGCCGCATGGCGGTGGAAGCAGCTGCAAGCAGTGAACTGGTCAAGGTCGTCGCCCTGTTGGGCGCGGCGGTGGTGATGGTGCCCTTGTTTCGACGCTTCGGCCTCGGCTCGGTGCTGGGCTACTTCACCGCCGGCCTGGCGATCGGGCCGTTCGGGCTGGGCTGGTTCTCCGATCCGCAGGCCATCCTGCATACCGCCGAACTCGGCGTGGTGATGTTCCTGTTCGTGATCGGGCTTGAAATGCGGCCCTCGCACCTGTGGAGCCTGCGCAAGGAAATCTTCGGGCTGGGCACGGCGCAGATCGTGACCTGCGCCATCGTGCTGACCCTGGTCGCCAAGCTGTTCGGTCTGCCCTGGCAGGTCGCCTTCATCGGCGCGACCGGTTTCGTGCTCACCTCGACGGCGGTGGTGATGCAGCTGCTGGCCGAGCGCGGCGACATCGCGCTGCCGCCGGGGCAGAAGATCGTCTCCATCCTGTTGTTCGAAGACCTGTTGATCGTGCCGCTGCTGGCGCTGGTCGCCTTCATGGGGCCGTCGGCGGGCAGTGCCGATGGCGAAGGCTCGCGCTGGCTGTCCGTTGCGATCGGCGCCGGCGCCGTGGTCGGCCTGGTGCTGGTCGGGCGGTTCCTGCTCAACCCGCTGTTCCGCATCCTGGCCGCTGCCAAGGCGCGCGAGGTGATGACCGCCGCCGCGCTGCTGGTCGTGCTGGGGGCTGCGCTGCTGATGCAGCTGTCCGGCCTGTCGATGGCGATGGGCGCGTTCCTGGCGGGTGTGCTGCTCAGCGAGTCCACGTTCCGCCACCAGATCGAGGCGGATATCGAGCCCTTCCGCGGCATCCTGCTGGGACTGTTCTTCCTCAGCGTCGGCATGGCGCTGGACCTCGGCGTGGTGGCAGGCAACTGGCCGCTGATCGTCGGGCTGGTGCTGGCACTGATGCTCGCCAAGGCGCTGTGCATCTATGCCGTGGCCCGGGTACTGGGAAGCAGTCATGCGCAGGCCTTGGACCGCGGCGTGGTGATGGCCCAGGGCGGCGAGTTCGCCTTCGTGCTGTTCGCCGCAGCCGCCAGTGCGGGGGTGATCGACGTGACGATCAATGCCAACTTCACCGCCGTAGTAGTGCTGTCGATGGCGCTGACACCGCTGGTCGTGCTGGTGCACCGACGCTTCGCCGCTGCACCTGTCGTCAGCATGGAAGGCGTGGACACGGCCGAAGGGCTGTCCGGCAGCGTGCTGATGATCGGCTTCGGCCGCTTCGGGCAGGTCGCCAGCCAGTCGCTGCTGGCGCGCGACGTGGATGTGACCATCATCGACAACGACGTGGAGATGATCCACAGCGCAGAGCGTTTCGGCTTCAAGATCTACTACGGCGACGGTACCCGCCTGGACGTACTGCACGCCTCCGGTGCGGCCAATGCACGCGCGATCGCGGTCTGCGTCAACGATGCCGCCGAAGCGGACCGCATCGTCGAACTGGTGGCGCACGAGTTCCCCCAGGCCAGGTTGCTGGTGCGCTCCTTCGACCGTGAGCATTCGCTGCGCCTGATCCACGCCGGCGTCGATTTCCAGATCCGTGAAACCTTCGAATCCGCGGTGTTGTTCGGTCAGGCAGCGCTGATGGAACTAGGCGCGGACGAGGACGACGCGCGCGATATAGCCGAACAGATCCGCGACCGCGATGCAGAGCGCTTCCAGCTGGAGATGGCCGGCGGCGATCTGCGTGCCGGCGCGCACATGGTCTTCGGCAGCTCGCTGCCGGGTGTCCCGACGCCGACCCCGTTTACCGTGCCCAAGCGCCAGTCGCGCACCCTCAACGCCGACCAGGTGCCCCCCGACGCCTGAGCTTGAATCCTGGTAGTGACGGCCGCTGGCCGTCATTCCGAACCGCCATGCAATGCCGACCGCCCGCCGTCATTCCAAACCGCCACGCAACGCCGCCACTACCCGTCATCGCGGATTCGACGGCCAGCGGCCGTCACTACGGTGCCTGAATCAGGGACAATACCCCTCCCCGCCGCCGCAGCCCTGCCTTCGATGACCCTGCACACCGACGCCTCTTCCACCGCCCGCATCCTCGACGGCCGCCGCATCTCCGAAGCGCTGCTGGACAGCCTGAAGGTGCGCGTCGACGCCCGCGTCGCTGCCGGCGGCAGCCGCCCGGGCCTGGCCGTGGTGCTGGTGGGTGGTGACCCGGCATCGACCGTGTACGTGCGCAACAAGCGCCGCGCCGCGGAAAAGGTCGGCATCGAAGCCCATGATTTCGATCTTCCCGCCGGTACCGGCGAAGCCGAACTGCTGGAACTGATCGACCGCCTGAACGCCGATCCGAAGATCCACGGCATCCTGATCCAGCTGCCGCTGCCGGGCATCCCCGACGCACGTCGGCTGATCCAGCGCATCGACCCGCGCAAGGACGTGGATGGGTTCCATCCGGAGAATGTCGGCCACCTGGCTTTGCGCGAGTTCGGCCTGCGCCCGTGCACCCCGCGCGGCATCACCACGCTGCTCGGCCACACCGACCAGCCGGTGCGTGGCCGCAACGCCACCATCGTCGGCGTCAGCAACCATGTCGGTCGCCCGATGGGGCTGGAACTGCTGATCGCCGGCTGCACCGTCACCAGCTGCCACAAGTTCACGCCCAAGGACGTGCTGGAGCAGGCCGTGCGCAACGCCGACATCCTGGTCGTGGCCGTGGGCCGTCCGGGCATCGTGCCGGGGGAATGGGTCAAGCCGGGCGCGGTGGTGATCGACGTGGGCATCAACCGCCTCGACGACGGCCGCCTGGTCGGCGACGTCGGCTTCGAAGCCGCCGCCCAGCGGGCCAGCTGGATCACCCCGGTGCCGGGCGGGGTAGGGCCGATGACCGTTGCGACGCTGATGCAGAACACTCTTGAAGCAGCCGAAGGGTACGCCCCGTAGTGACGGCTCACCCCGGTAGTATCGGCGCACCCCGGTAGTGACGGCCGCTGGCCGTC
>JAZBLM010000012.1:0-36930 GCA_037033225.1 Pseudomonadota bacterium | reverse complement strand
TCGTCTGAGGCCGCCCGGGCGGTGACGGATGGGTAGCGCCGACCCATGGTCGGCGAGCGCAGCGGCGCCTTTCGCCCCACCCCCCAACGGCGCGACACTGCGTCGCATCTACCCCCTGCCGCTCGGCCGACAAACAGGGTAAAATGACGCGCTTCCCCACATCTCGGGTATGCCGATGCTGCGCATCCAGGCTGAAGCTCTTACGTACGACGACGTCTCGCTCGTCCCCGCTCATTCGGTGATCCTGCCCAAGGATGTCAACCTTGAAACCCGGTTGACCCGTGACCTGCGGCTGAAGCTGCCGATCCTGTCCGCCGCCATGGATACCGTGACCGAAGCCCGCCTGGCCATCGCCATGGCCCAGCTCGGCGGCATGGGCATCATCCACAAGAACCTGAGCGTCGACCAGCAGGCCGCCGAAGTGGCCAGGGTCAAGAAATTCGAGGCCGGCGTCATCCGCGACCCGATCACCGTCGGTCCGGAAACCACCATCCGTGACGTGCTGGCGCTGACCCAGGCGCGCAACATCTCCGGCGTGCCGGTGGTGGACGGCGGCCAGCTGGTGGGCATCGTGACCCACCGCGACATGCGCTTTGAAACCGAGCTGGACGATCCGGTCCGCCACATCATGACCAAGAAGGATCGCCTGATCACGGTCAAGGAAGGCGCGGCGTCGGAAGAAGTGCAGCTGCTGCTGCACCGCAACCGCATCGAGAAGATCCTGGTCGTCAACGATGATTTCGCCCTGCGTGGCCTGATCACCGTCAAGGACATCCAGAAGAACACCGATTACCCCAACGCCGCCAAGGACAGCGCCACGCGCCTGCTGGTCGGCGCGGCTGTCGGCGTCGGTGGCGATACCGATCGCCGCGTTGAAGCCCTCGTGGCGGCCGGCGTGGACGTGATCGTGGTCGACACCGCGCACGGCCATTCGCAGGGCGTGCTGGACCGCGTCAGCTGGGTCAAGAAGCACTTCCCGCAGGTGCAGGTCATCGGCGGCAACATCTGCACCGGCGAAGCCGCGCTGGCGTTGCTGGACAGCGGCGCGGACGCAGTGAAGGTCGGCATCGGCCCCGGCTCGATCTGCACCACGCGCGTGGTCGCCGGTGTCGGCGTGCCGCAGATCACCGCGATCGACCTGGTGGCCGAGGCGCTGCAGGACCGCATCCCGCTGATCGCCGACGGTGGCATCCGCTACTCCGGCGACATCGGCAAGGCGCTGGCCGCCGGTGCGTCCACCATCATGATCGGTGGCCTGCTGGCCGGTACCGAGGAATCGCCCGGTGAAACCGAGCTGTTCCAGGGCCGTTCCTACAAGAGCTACCGCGGCATGGGCTCGCTGGCCGCAATGGAGAAGGGGTCCAAGGACCGTTACTTCCAGGACGCGTCCAGTGCCGACAAGCTGGTGCCCGAAGGCATCGAAGGCCGCGTGCCGTACCGCGGCCCGGTCGGCGGCATCATCCACCAGCTGATGGGCGGCCTGCGCGCCACCATGGGCTACGTGGGCTGCGGCACGGTCGAAGACATGCGCAGCAAGCCGAAGTTCGTCAAGATCAGCGGCGCCGGCCAACGCGAGAGCCACGTCCACGACGTGACGATCACCAAAGAGCCGCCGAACTACCGCGCCTGACGCGGCACGGATGAAGAGGAACGAGGAAGCTGATTCCCGTTCCTCTTTTTCCATCCGCCTGCCGGTACCGCCTCATCTCCCCGTTATTCCTCCTGCATCGCCCGGGCACCATGACCAACATCCATACCGACAAGATCCTCATCCTCGATTTCGGCGCGCAGTACACCCAGCTGATCGCCCGTCGCATCCGCGAGCTGGGTGTCTACTGCGAGATCTGGGCATGGGACCACAACCCGGCCGACATCGCCGGTTTCGGTGCCAAGGGCATCATCCTGTCCGGTGGCCCGGAATCGACCACCCTGCCGGGCGCGCCGGCCGCGCCGCAGGAAGTGTTCGACAGCGGCCTGCCGGTGTTCGGCATCTGCTACGGCATGCAGACCCTGGCCGCGCAGCTGGGCGGCGCCACCGAGGCGGCTGACCAGCGCGAGTTCGGCCATGCCGAAGTGGAGGTGATCGCGCCCGACGCGCTGTTCTCCGGCCTCAGCGACCACCCCGGCACCGCGCGCCTGAACGTGTGGATGAGCCACGGCGACCACGTTTCCAAGGTGCCGCCGGGCTTCACCATCACCGCGGTGACCGAGCGCATCCCGGTCGCGGCGATGGCCAACGCGGCCAAGCGCTGGTACGGCGTGCAGTTCCATCCGGAAGTTACCCACACCCTGCAGGGCCAGACCCTGCTGCGCCGCTTCGTGGTCGACGTCTGCGGCTGCGAGACCCTGTGGACGGCGGCCAACATCATCGACGACCAGATCGCGCGCGTGCGCGCCCAGGTCGGCGACGACGACGTGATCCTGGGCCTGTCCGGCGGCGTCGATTCGTCGGTGGTCGCCGCGCTGCTGCACAAGGCGATCGGCGACAAGCTGACCTGCGTGTTCGTCGATACCGGCCTGCTGCGCTGGCAGGAAGGCGACCAGGTGATGGCGATGTTCGCCGAGCACATGGGCGTCAAGGTCGTGCGCGTTAATGCCGCGGATCGCTACTTCAACGCGCTGGAAGGCGTGAGCGACCCGGAAGCCAAGCGCAAGATCATCGGCAACCTGTTCGTTGAGATCTTCGATGAAGAATCCAACAAGCTGAAGAACGCCAAGTGGCTGGCGCAGGGCACCATCTACCCGGACGTGATCGAGTCGGCCGGCAGCAAGACCGGCAAGGCGCACGTGATCAAGAGCCACCACAACGTGGGCGGCCTGCCGGAGCACATGAAGCTGGGCCTGGTAGAGCCGCTGCGCGAGCTGTTCAAGGACGAAGTGCGTCGCCTGGGCGTCGAGCTCGGCCTGCCGCGCACCATGGTCTACCGCCATCCGTTCCCGGGACCGGGCCTGGGCGTGCGCATTCTGGGTGAAGTGAAGCGCGAGTACGCCGAACTGCTGGCCAAGGCCGATGCCATCTTTATTGATGAGCTGCGCAAGGCCGATCTGTACGACAAGACCAGCCAGGCGTTTGCCGTGTTCCTGCCGGTGAAGTCAGTGGGCGTGGTGGGCGATGCGCGGGCTTATGAGTGGGTGATTGCGCTGAGGGCCGTGGAGACGATCGACTTCATGACCGCGCATTGGGCACATCTGCCGTATGAGTTTTTGGGGACGGTGAGTAATCGGATCATCAATGAGCTGCGAGGGGTGTCGAGGGTTGTGTATGACATCTCGGGGAAGCCGCCGGCTACTATTGAGTGGGAGTGAGTTTGCGCGCAGGTTTTGCTGCCACAACCTGAAAATGACAGTCCAAGAGCCCGCAAAGTTGCGGGCTTTTGGCTTTCTGGTCTAGATGTTTTTGACCGGTGTAACTTATCGCCAATCGTGGTATTTATGTAGCATGGTGCATTCCATCAAATGTGTTCACATGCATATGTCGCACTTAATGGCATCAATGCGCCGGGGAGGGGCATTGTTCCGCGCCTGAAGTGACGGGATCTTGCGTCTCCCTGTCAGAATCTCAGGTTCAATTTCCGACTGGATGTTGGAGGTTGAAAGATCAAGCAAATATAGATTCAATTATCACCCGCTCTGCAATGTTCGGAGAAAGATGCAATTGATACCTCAAGGGTTTGAATAGAGAAATTATCCAGTAGCTCTTTAGTCTTGCGGCCTCATTCTGGAAGAGGGAGGTCTCAGGTGGTTTGAGTGTCGACATCGCAATGCTAATTTCACATCAGGTGACTCTTGAAAGTATTCTTTCACGCTGGCGATAACTGGGCTTTGACTCCGCCTGCTTTAGATTCAGAGAAAATGCTTCTATCCCTTTCCTATAACAATTGGGATGACTACTCGGTACGCACTACTCTAAATGCTGCATTGTACTTTGACGGCAAGAGGGTTCTTGATTTTAATCTCAAGCTCTTGATAGAGGGTGATGCAAACTCGCCCGCTAGACTGAACACCCTTCGGGAAGAAGGATGGGACGGATACTTTCCGATTCCAGGGAAGAACTATGTTTCTGTTCCAAGTAACATTGAGTTCTATGATGCAATAGTAACTAAGCTGGGTAAGCTGGGTGCTAAAAAATTCTTGTTGCTGATTAGAGATGCGGGCTATCTCGTGAATGTCGCTCAGGACGCCGCTGCAGAGAAACTCACTGAATCCCCAGACTTCTCCACATCGCCGTTGCGGGAGGCTGGAGCGAGAAAGTCTTTCCAAGATGGTTGGAAAGTATTCTCTGGGGCCTCCCAGTCAATTAAAGATTTTACGTTGAACTTGCCTGCCCGCGGTGCGGGGGGCGTTACTTCGATTGGGTTTAAATTTAATTCCGACACGCTGCCGTATGATATTAATGTTCTGATCGGTCCGAATGGCGTCGGCAAGTCGCATACGCTGAAGAGCTTGGTATCCTATTGGCTTGGAATGGACGTTGGGTCGCAAACGCAGCTTAGCAAGTCAAAACATCAGCCATTTGATATACATCCGAATATTTCGCGGCTGATTTTGATGTCTTATAGTCCATTTGAGGACTTTGTGCTAGATCTTTCGAACACTAAATTGAATGATAAAACTGCGTATAGGTACTTTGGTTTTAGGCGAAAGGCAATGTCCGCCTCGGGAAAGCGGCAAAGCTCGATAAGTCGTAATCAGCCCGCGAGCGACTCGGTTGAGTCGATGTTCAAGGCTTTGGCTGACGACGAGGCATATGATTTTCTTAGTGCGTGGACATCTAAGTCAGAGGCTATTAGCGATGTGCTCAAGCCCGCACTGAAGTTTGAAAGGATTGCGGTTGAGATAAATCCGCAGGCGCAGCTTGCCCGCTCTCTTAAGGCTCTTCTGATCGAGGGTACTAATGGGGCGAAGTATATTGAGCTGACTTTGGAGGCGTATCAAGAATTCCTCAAGCTTGAAGACGATCTTTCTAGTGTAGTTAACTTTAAGGCGGGCGTTGTCTTTCTTGTTGGGAATGAGAAGCTCGACCTGAGTTCCGGTCAGCGCCTGTTCGTTTACATGGTAATAAACATTATTGGACAGATTAAATCTGAGAGTTTGGTGATCGTGGACGAGCCAGAGCTCTTCCTTCATCCGACACTTGAGGTTGAATTCATCGCGCTGCTCAAGAAGGTTCTATCTGCTTTTAATTCGAAAGCAATTCTAGCCACACATTCTCTGGCAGTTGCTCGCGAAATTCCGGCGAACTGCATGCATGTATATCGGGCGGGGCAGCACGGAGTAGAGATTGATCATCCGCCATTTGAGACGTTTGGCGGGAATATGCAGAGAATCTCATCGTACGTGTTCGGGGATAGCAAGGTGACAAAGCCTTTTGCTCAATGGATAAATAATGCCATTGATGAATTTGGTGGTCCCGAAAAACTTTTGACAAAGCTCAAAGGTGAGTTAAATGAGGAGATGACCATAAAAATTCTAAATTCGAGATCGCCCGATGGTCGCTAAGATACCAAAGCCTGACGAAGATAGCGTTGTGATCTTGAATCTTGTGCTCGCGGAGCGAGTCAAGTTCATTAAATTTTACGGTCGAATATCTCCGGATCTAACGGCGCGATACCAGCTATATGACGCCCAAAAAGGGTGCCCGTCTGCCATGCCTCCTTTAGTTCTGAGGGATTATGTAGACACTGACGCGCAGGCAGTTTCTAGAAAAACAACCTTGATTGGCCTTTACAAGCCTGATGTCGATAAATATCCGTTTAATGAGCTGGACAAACTAAGAACAAAAAATAGGCTCTTGGCTTGCCCATTATGCGGTGAGCTTGGCAGGCCAAGAACTCTCGACCATTGTTTGCCAAAAACCGTTTACCCTGAGTTTGCAATAAATTTACTTAATCTCGTGCCTGCTTGTGATTGGTGTCAAGGCGAGAAGCTTGTGGACTACAAAAATAGTGATGGGTTTAGGAACTTTTTGCACCCATATTATGATGAGGTAAATAGGCCTCTTTATGTGATAAAATTGAAAAAACCCTATCTTACGCCTATTATTGATTTTGAGATAATGGACGATCTCCCTGCTGAGTTGAAGTGCTTGGTGGCATCCCATTTGGATGGAATTAACTTCTGGGAGAGATTTAAGCAGTACTTTGAGACTAGCTACCAAGATATTATTCGCATTGCGAGTGATACTCGGGCCGCTGGTGTAAGGACCGTCGTTGATACCCTCGAAGGGGCATATGCTCTGCAGGCTGAAAAGGGGGTCAACACTTGGGATGCCGTGGTGTATCGATCACTGTTGGTGGATCCCGATGTTATGAATTTTCTTCAGTGCGGCGTGCTATCGGAGTTTCCTTGATTTAATGGAAAGTTCGGCGGCGCTGAAGTGGTTTAATTTCTGCTATGGCCCGGTAGCGCAGCATTTCACGCGCCCCGCTTTCCTGGATATCGATGAGATGAAGTTCTACACACAGACTTCGACGGAGCTGGCGGGTTGGCGCGTCAGCGGCTACGCCGCGCCGTGGACGGGGCGTGTGGTCGTGGACCTTGAGTTAGTTATCGGGGGTAAGCCGGTTTCAGCCTTGGAAGTCGCCAGCGCTTGGATGAACGGCTGAAGTGGTAGCGCGTTGGAGAGGAGCATCCAAGGTTGGCGCGGATCTAAACTGGCGCCTACGCTATATGGAATCTCGCCCATGTTGAACGGAAAAAGTTCCGTGGTGACTGGCTCCACCAGCGGTATCGGTCTGGGCATTGCCAAGGCGCTGGCGCGGCAAGGCGCCGACATCGTGCTGAATGGTTTCGGCGATGCGGAAGACATCGAACGCATCCGCTCCACCCTAGAGGCCGAGTTCGGGGTGCGGCGGCGCACGATGGCGCCGACCTTTCCCGTGGCGAAGCGGTGCGAGAGATGATCGCTCGTACCGTTGCCACGATGGGACGCATCGACATCCTGGTGAACAACGCGGGTATTCAGCACACCGCCTCGATCGAGGAATTCCCGGTGGAGAAGTGGGATGCGATCGTGGCGCTGAATCTATCGGCGGTGTTCCATGCAACGGCGGCGGCCTTGCCGCACATGAAGCAGCAGGGATGGGGCCGCATCATCAACATCGCATCGGCGCACGGCTTGGTGGGCTGGCCGAGAAGCAGCCTTCGCTGCAGTTCGTGACGCCGGAGCAGCTTGGGGAGATGGTGGTGTTTCTGGCGTCGGACGCCGCGGCGCAGATGACGGGCACGGCGCTTCCGATGGATGGTAGTTGGACCGCGCGCTAAGCGTGGCTGCACGGGATGTTTGATTCCCCGCCGGGCATGGCCCGGCGCTACCGGGCATGGGGTGGTAGCGCGGGGCCATGCCTCGCGAGCGCGAAGCGCGGCAACGTCAGGCGGGTCGGACTTCCCTGCAAACCAGCTCGGCCAGCTCCCGGCAGGCCAAGAACAGCCCCTCGACCACGCCTTCGTCCAGGTGCCGATTGGGCGTGGCCACCGACTCGCAGCGGCTTGTTGCGTGCAGCATCTCGACCGCTGTAAGGATCGCCACGGCGGCGCGGTCAATCCGGACCAGCGACTGCCTGCGGCCTTCGGAGAGGTTCTCTTCCGGCCACAACATTCCATCGGAGCCTTCGCCATCGCGGATGCGCTTGAGGCAGCCTTGGAAGGTGCTCAGGTCAGAGGAGGGGTTGTTGTCGTCGTTGATCGAGTCATCGACGGAGAAAGGCGGGTTCTTGCTAGTGGTCATGGCGTCGGCTTCCGTAGCTGTACTTAACAGCGCCACCGCGCGGAAGCGGGTGGCGGACGGTGCGTGGCTGCAAACCGGGACGCAATATGTGCCAGTGACCGGTGGGTACGGATACCCCCACGCACCGCCCGCCATACAGGCGGACGGATTGCCCGCCGGTACCGGTTTCCGGGCGGTACCGGCGGGCAAGCGCAAACTACAGGCACATCTTTGCATCGCGGGTTTGCGGACCCGGCCACCCGTTGTCGGTGGCGCGCCACGGTGTTTACGCTGGAGCTTCGAATGCCAATAGACATTCGCGAAGGAATCGTTGAATTCGAGAGCGAAGAACTATTGTTGCACGCACATTGGTGCAGCACGCGGCGCCAGTAGACGCATTCGCGCAGCTGCCCTGTCGATTGCGAATCAAAGTGGCGCAAGCGCCAGTGCCACAAGCGAGTAGCGCGACGTCCTTCTTTACAACAGGTCTTAGTCCGCCTCGCCAAGCAACGGCGCGCGATCAACTGCACACCTCGAAAATCGGTTCAAACTCGACACCGTTAACAAACCCCCGGCTTCAACCAACGCCAGCCTCAGACGCATTCCCCACCAGCAACTCAATCGTCGCCCGCGCCGCCGCAGACTGCCGCCGATGCGGCGCATAGATCACCGAGAACGGCCTTGACCGCCCCCGCAACTGCGGCAGCACTTCCACCAGCTGCCCGCGCTGCAACCGCTCGCGCACGATGAACTCATAGGCCTGGCAGATGCCGATGCCCTGTACGGCCAGCGACACCACACCTAGCACATCATCGGAGATCTCGATGGACGAAGGCGGCACCCATTCCACGTCCCGCCCACCATCGTGGAACAGCCACGGCGCCAGCCGCCCAGTACGCGGCATCACAAACGGCAGGCACAGTTGCTGCTCCAGATGCTCCAATGTCTGCGGCGTACCATGGCGCTCCAGGTACTCTGGCGCGGCCACTAGCAGCAGCGCGGCATCCTCCAGCTTCCGCCCCACCAACCCGCTGTCCGGCAGCTGCCCCAGCCGAATGGCCAGGTCAAAACCCTCAGCCACCAGGTCCACGTTGCGGTTGGTGATGTTCAGTTCCACCTGCACCTGCGGGTACTGCTGCGCAAAGCGCGCCAGCACGGGCGGCAGCCGGTAATGACCATAGGTGGTGGGCACGCTCAGGCGCACGCGGCCGGCCAGTGCGCCGTCCTGGCCCTGCACCTCGCGCTCGGCGTCATCCAGCAGGCCGAAGGCGGTGCGCACCTGTTCCAGATACAGCCGCCCGGCGTCGGTCAGGCCCACGCGGCGGGTGGTCCGTTGCAGCAGCTGCCGACCCAGCCGCGCTTCCAGGCGGGTGACCGCGCGGCTCAGCACCGAGGGCGTGGTGGACAGCGCCACCGCGCCCGCCGTGAACGAGCCGTGCTCGACTACCGCCAGGAACACCTCCACATCGCCCAGGTAGTCGAACTTGCGGCTCATTTGGCTCTCCGAAGAACAGATCTTTTGCGAGGAGACCAATTTATCGCCGCCGTGGCGATCAATAAAGTGGCGGTCATTCCAAAGGAGTTCCCCATGAACCTGATGACCCGACTGGCCGCAGCACTCGCCCTGACCCTGGCCGCCAGCGGCGCGCACGCCGCCAACGTGCTGGTGGTGCTGTCCGACGAAAACCACCTGGACCTGAAGGACGGCAAGATCCTGTCCACCGGCTTCTACCTCAACGAGCTGATGCAGCCGGTCAAGCTGCTGCTGGACGCGGGCCACGAGGTGACCTTCGCGACGCCGCAGGGGCGCGCTCCGACGGTGGATGCGTCCTCGGTGACGCCCGCGTACTTCGGCAACGATGCCGCACAGCTGACGCTGCACAAGGACCTGCTGGAGAAGCTGGCTCTGACCTCCCCGAGCGCCTCGCCGGTGGTCAGCCTGGCGCGCATCGAGCAGCAGGGCTACGCGCAATTCGATGCGGTCTACATTCCCGGTGGCCACGCGCCGATGCAGGACCTGCTGAAAAGCCCGGCGCTGGGCCGGCTGCTGGCCGACTTCCACCAGCGCAACAAGACCACCGCGCTGGTCTGCCACGGTCCGATCGCGCTGCTGTCCACGCTGCCTGATGCCGAGGGTTTCGCGGCGACGCTGGAAGCCGGTGCCGCGCCAGCCACACCAAAATGGATCTACAGCGGCTACCAGATGACGGTGATCAGCAACCAGGAAGAAGAACAGGCCAAGCCGCAGCTGGGCGGCGGTGAAATGAAGTTCTACCCGCAGACCGCGCTACAGAAGGCGGGTGCACGGTACAGCAGCAACGAGGCGCCCTGGACCGGCCATGTGGTGGTGGATCGGGAGCTGATCACCGGGCAGAACCCGGCTTCGGCACTGGAAGTCGGCCAGCGGTTGGTTCAGCGCTTGAAGTAAGGCGGTTTCTGCACCGTCTGCCGCACCGTGGCACCATGGCGGACCGGTTTCGTGCTTGTGTACGAGGCCGGCTCGCGTGGCGTGGAGCAACCGAGCCCCGGAAGTGGGCCATCGCCGATGTTGAACGTTGATCCAGGAGAGCTGTGTGCCAAGCACACTGGCAGTTGTTTCGAGAACCATCGCCGTCGTTGTCCTTGCGGCCCTTCCGTTGGTGACTATCTGGTTGCTTCGTCGGCGGGTTTCACTGAGAGCCCATTCTGCGTTGGGTTCCGGGCTACGCTTGAATCCCCCTCGCCGGATTTCCGGTACCTCCATGACCTTGGTAATGGTCGATGGGAAAGAGGGCCGCGAGCACTATTTCTTCGACACAGAAAAGTTTTACATGCGGCGGGGAGCAGCGCCCACGGTGGTTCCACTGGCGCAGATCACCTCGGTCACGCGAACTTCCGACGTCATCTACGGTCGTTATGTCTGGCAGGTTTGCTTCAGCAGGGAGGCGGGCAGAAAGTGCGTGATGTTCACCAACAACCTGACGCTTTTCAACCGCGACTTCCTGCTCTTCTTGGCGGCGGTGCGTAGGGCCAATCCGCTGGCGGCGGTCGATCAAGCCGGTCTGCGCTTCTAATCGTACGGTGACATCAACAGCGCCGATTGGCAGGCCGAGGGGCTGGGAGGGCGGGTCTTCATAGTGATTTCGCACGTGTCTCGCCCACTCAGCCCATGGTAGCGGCGCGGACCTGGATATTGTGTTGCACGCGCTGGTCTTCCAGCTGCTGCTCAAGTTGGTTGGCAATGGCGCGCTGCTGCGCCTCGCGGCTGACCGCGTCGAACTGCTGCATTGATTCTTCAACCGAGGTCTGTGCGGCCAGCTCGGTGGGCGTTCCGGCGCGCTGGTGTGCGGGATCGCTGGGCTCGCCCTGGACCACAAACAGGGTGTGACCGGCGGGGCTGTCTGCAGTGGCGTTGCTCAGCAGTACGTGATCGACGCGGTCCAGGTCGTTGTCTTTGGCCAGCACCAGCAGGCTGGCGGTCATGCGCTCGCTGGCGTCGTCGAAGGTGCGGCCGTGCTTGACGTCCAGCGCGGCGACGCCTTCGCGGACCTGTTGATAAAGGATGTGATCGGGATGCTCAGGCTGGGTAGGCAGCAGTAGTTTGTGGGGTGCTTCAGCCTGTTGAAAGGCCATTGCGCTGGACGGTGGGATGGTCTGCACGTCCATTGGCGATGGCGTGTCAGGACGCTCGTGCTCCGAGACCTTGGCGGAGTCTGTTGCCCCCGGGGGCGCGGTCGTCACCATTACTGCGCGGTTGACTGGAATTTCTGACTCGGGCTGGACCGGCGCCGGCTTTGCGTCGGTTTCGTGGAGGCGAGCAGTCACTGGCGCGGCGTCGGCCACTTCGGTCTGGATCGCCGGGGCCGGGGAGCGGGCGTGAGTCGCGACCGGATCCCGCACGGGAGCGGGGCGCTCGACACCCGGCGTAGGCAGCCCTCCCGCTTCGGGTTGGGTGCGGGATTGCTCGGCCGCGGGAATGCCAAGTGATGGCACCGCTGCAGATGGCGTCTGGGGCATAGAAGAGCCGGCATCCACGCGTGCTTTCTGCTCGCTCGAATCTTGCCGTGCTTGGGACGCTTCAGCTGCGGGCTCGGGTCGTGGCCTTTCCGGGCGCGCCGGTTCCTGCACCGGTTCGGAACGATCCGACGGCGTCGGTGCTGCAGGCGCAGGTGTGCGGTGCTCCTGCACCGGAGGCGGTACGCTGGGCGCCGGTGCAGCACGCTCCTCGACATGCGCATCGATGACTGCTTGCGGCGTCAGGCGCTCCTCGGCGTGCTCGCCGCGTACCTGGGCAACCGCCGCGGCGGCCAGGTGCTGCGCCTGAGGTGGCGCGATGCCCAGCCGGTTGGCTTCCCGCATGGCCTGATCGTAGGCATCGCGCTCGCTTGCGGTAAGCGCTTCAATACGTTGCTCATGGGAGCCAGGTGTGGGAGCCTCCTGCTGCTGGATAGCCCGGATCTGCGGGTAGGTGCCGTTCAACTCGTCGCGGATGTTGCCCTCGGCCAGCGAATCGTAGATCCAACCGTCATGCAGCCATTCGCCGTCGTGCTGGCGCTGGTAGGTGCGCCCATCGGATGCCAGAACGTGATCGGGATGGTTCCGGGCCCAGGCCACTTGTTCCGGAATCTCGCCGTGCTGGGACCAGCCTTGCGTGGTGTATAGCTGCTCGTACTGCTTGGCGAAGGCGGCTGAACTCCGGGCGGCATTGAAGGCCATGATGCCTTGAGCGGTCTCATCGAGATGGGCCGCCTTGGCAGCATCGGCTACTTCCACCGTCGTGTTCTTGATGCCGTGCTCAAGGACTTGATGGACGACCTCACGTCGCCATTCGCCGGTTTCCGGACTGCGCTCCCAGGAGCGCGGCAGTGCGCTGGGTGTGTCGGTGGCGTCGCCGGCAATGCTGAAAGGATTTATCGGTTGATCAGGCTCCCGCATCCGCAGGCCAACGGCCAAGCTTGAGGCCTGGTAGTTCAGTTGCTGGGTCAATTCGGCATCGGCCGTCAGCAGCGTGGTCGCGCCGTAGATCGGCGATCGGCCAAGGTGCCGACGGTGCCTATGATTCCCCGTTCGCTGTGCGTCCAGCCCTTCTCAGGATGCGCGGGATCAAACGTCCAGACTCTACCGGTGCCGTCGCCCTGGTTGTTGATCTTGTACTTCTCGACCCATTCGACAACTTCGCTGGCGCCCCACGCACCCAGTCCGGCACCGATAATGCCGGTGACAATCGCGCCGGGGCCGGACTCGATGCCCAGCAGCGTGCCCGCCTTGGCGCCCAGCGCTGCCCCGGTCCAGCCGCCGACACTGCGCGCACCGAAGTCCAATATCGCAGCTTCCGCGCCCGTGCGGTTGTCGCGCGCGTACAGGTCGGCAATCTTTGTCCCTTCCGTGGCTGCTTCAACAACAGTTGCTGCGGCACCGCCGATGACGGCGCCCCGCATCATGTTTGGACGCACGCGGATGGTGTGGTCGATGCCGCGTGCTTCCTGGATGTTTGGCGTAATGCCTTCAACAACCTTGAGTGTCGCGCGCTCATCGAGAACGGCTGCCGCTGTTGGCGGACTGACCTTTTCGTTGAGGGGCAGGGTGTCCGTAAGTTCGGCGTGCCAGCGGCCCTGTGCGCGCCAGCCATCGCGTAGTGCTTGTGTGATTCGGGGGTCTTTCAGTCGAGCCTCGCGTTCGGCATCCAGTGCTGCGCCCGGCAGGCGGGAATCGCTATGGCTGTCGTAGACCTGAGCGCCTTCGCGTCCGTAGAGCCGAATCTGGATGCCGGTCTCGGCCTGGACCTTGTCCAGATTGCCGGGCAAGGCTTCGTAGACATGTTTGCGCACGTCTTCGGGGACGTAGCGGCCGAAGCCGACCAAGTCCAAGTCAGACGTGAAACGTCTATCGACACCAAGCTCGCTCTCCAGCCGGTGCGCTACAACTCCCCGAATCTCGACTTCATAGCCATTGGCTTGTAGATCTCTGATCAAGGCGACTGCGCTGTCACCATTGCCCAGAGTAGTATCGAGGATGAGGTTCTTGCGACCGTCGATTACTGAAGATCGTAGTTCCTTGGCCCACTGGCTGGCGTCGTCGTGCGTGTGGCCTGCCCAAGTGTAAGGATATTGCTTGCGCAGACTCCGAACGTACTCATGCTCATCACGTAGTGCGTCGGGATCGACAGTGATGACATCGTTGTGCAGTTCCCGCCTAACGTGACCTGCTAGGCCACCCTTGCCAGCCCCAGGTTGACCGGCGAGTATCACTGCCTGGGGATTTCCATATGACGTCCGGCTATCCAGGCCGCTCTTGGGAATGATCTGTTCCCATAGAATCTGCTGGTGCAACTCCGGCGAAAGAGGGTTAGTGGTGGAAGCCATCAGGTCCCTCTGAAGTTGACTTGAAAGTACTCCCACAAATCGTCAATTTCAGCCATGCCAATGTTCTTGGACCTGGCGAACGACATCAGTCGTTTTTTCTCATTCGCCTCAGCTATTGCCTTTGGATTGCCCGACGTCTCGGCAGCCTCAAGCTCATCGCTAGCTTCCATGATGAACGCCCCGAGCACCCCTTCCAAGGCCCAGATTGCGTCATCGAAAGGCATCAGCGGAATTTGGCGTGATCGCTCAACTGATCGATTGAGGACTTCCTGCAATCGTTCGATATGCTCCGGATAGTCCTTGAGCATTTCGCGGAGCTTGGCTGGAACCGGCGGAGTGGCTTGAATCATAGTCGACACCTATTCAGTGGTCGGACGCATTTGCATGAGTATCTGTACTTGTAATGGCGACTTCAATCCCATCTGTAGTCGCCAAGTATCGGAAGGCGTAGTTGGATGCTTCCTGCATGAAGGTCGAAGTACTGTCTGAGTTCGTCGAGCCTGAGCATGCCTCCCGCCGGACCTCACGAAGGACAACAGCTTCGCCTACCCTCGAGCCCGGGCGATAGGTTCGGGGTTGCCTGACGCTTCTGCGGTTGCCAGTTCGGCTCGCGCCTCGGAGATGAAGCACTGAGGTGATCCTCCAGTAGCCAGACTGCGGCCTCAAAGGTCGATATGGTCCGGATAGTCTTTAAGCACCTTTCGGAGTTTGGCTGGATGGAAACGCGTACACGCATGGTCTGAATCCACGACGCTACACTAGGCATCCATGTCCGATGGAAGCTCGCCGATGTTCAGTGGAAAGGTCGCGGTAGTCACCGGTTCCACCAGCGGTATCGGTCTTGGCATCGCCACGGCGCTGGCAGGGCAAGGCGCCGACATCGTGCTGAATGGCTTCGGTGACGCGCAGGAGATCGAACGAATCCGCGCCGGTATTGAGGCCGAGTTCGGCGTGCGGGTGGTGCATGACGGTGCTGACCTTTCCGGTGGCGAGGCGGTGCGCGAGATGGTCGCCCGCGCCGTTGCCACGTTGGGCCGCATCGACATCCTGGTGAACAACGCTGGCATCCAGCACACCGCATCCATCGAGGAGTTTCCGGTCGAAAGGTGGGATGCGATCCTGGCGCTGAATCTTTCGGCAGTCTTCCATGCTACGGCGGCGGCCTTGCCGCACATGAAACGGCAGGGTTCCGGTCGCATCATCAACATCGCCTCGGTGCACGGCCTGGTGGGCTCGACGAACAAGTCGGCCTATGTGGCAGCGAAGCATGGCGTGGTCGGATTTACCAAGGTGACCGCGCTGGAGAACGCTGGCACGGGAATCACCGCCAACGCCATCTGCCCGGGCTGGGTGCGAACCCCGCTGGTGGAGCAGCAGATCACCGCGCTGGCGCAGCGGGAGGGAACGGACCAGGCGACCGCAGCGCGTGAGCTCTTGGCTGAAAAGCAGCCATCGCTGCAGTTCGTCACGCCGGAGCAGCTCGGCGACATGGTGGTGTTTCTGGCGTCGGATGCGGCGGCCCAGATGACAGGTACGGCGCTTCCGATGGATGGTGGCTGGACGGCGCGCTAGGGAAGGCCAGGGCAACCAGGCAAGGTGCCCGTAGGGTAATGCCGGCCACTGGCCGGCAAACGTGAGACCTGGCAGAAGGAAAGCGCCCTGGACCGACGCGCCCCCACCCGTGGCGTAGATCGCACGCCAGACGTGCGGGGAGCGGCACCCGGCCGGCTTTTTCGTTGATTCTTCAACCGTGTCGTTGAAGTCCTGATTCGATCGGTGGCAGGCCCGAACCTCGCGCTGTCGCCATGCCCTGAAAACCAGACGGGGAGCGCGCGGCACACATAGATGCCCTCTCCAGACGTTCTGCAGGGACGCGCTTTCGGCAACGCGGTCCGCGAAACGCAGGCATGCAGGCGCCACCCGCACGGATGAGGCACCATGGAATCGGCTCCGGCGCTATGTCACGGTTGGTGGCAACTTGCGCAGTCGCGGGAACTGAAGATGGACGCAACACGCATCGATGCAATGTCAGTATCGCCCCCGGCCTGTGCTGCCACGGGTTCCCGAGCCGCGCGGGCTGATCGCCGCGAACATCACGCACCGCGTTGCCACCACTTCGCCGCACTGCTGCTCGCCTGCGCGCTCGGCGCCGAAAGCACACACGGCTACGAGATCGTCCATGACCCAGTCACCATGGCCAGGGCATTGCAGGAGTACGCCGCGCAGGCCCGGCGCTGGACGGACACAGTGCGCCAGTACCAGCAGCAGTTGGATCATTACCAGCAGCAGCTGATCACGCTGAAGCGGTTGCAACTCCCGTCGTCCAGCATGACCAACATGTTCGACGAGCGGCCTGACTTTGACGGGCTGGAGGATGCCTGCCCGGGTGCTGAGCCGGGCAGGGTCGCGGGCATGCTCAACCGGATGGGAGTCATTGCGCCCAGCAAGAGTCAGTCGCTGATCGAGGAGCAGCGGGTTGTCTGCGCGCGCGTGGTGATGGCGCAGAACAACCAGTACAACGCGTCGGTCCGGATGATCAAGCGCCTTGTCGAGCGCAACAACGCATTCAAGGCCATCGAGGCGCAGCGCGATCGCGGCGGCACGGCGCAGGGCGCATTGGCTGCCAACGACAATGAAATACAGCGGTTTGTCGCCCGCAACGCCGTGGACCTCGATCACTGGCAGGCGCAGATGAAGGCCTACGACATCTACATCGCTGCACTGCTGGACCAGCAGGCGCGGCTTTCCCGGCGTGCGCTGGACGGCAACGGAAGCGTTCTGGGCCAGATGGTGCAGGCCGCGACGCTCGCGGCCGCACTGAACAACTGAAGCGCGGACGACCAGCACGACCGCGCGAGCGGAACAGCACCCCTGCAGCGAGGAGCGCAGCGCAGTCCATGGCAGACATCAATCTCGGCGACTTCATTTTCTTCAAGCTGATCAGTGATTATTTCACCGGTGAGATCGACCGGTTTGGACTGCAGGTCATGGAGCGTGCAGCGGCCTGGGTGAGTGCGATCGCGCTGACGGCGACCACACTGTGGGTGCTGCTGCTCGGCTACCGGATCGTGACCGGGCAGTCGCGCCAAAGTGCAGCGCTCATGGTCACCAGCGCTGCACGCGTCGTCTTCATCGTCGGTCTGGCCTCCGCGCTGGGCACGCAGGGGTCTTCGGTGCACAACGCCACGCGCAACCTTGACCGCGAGATCCATGCGCTGTTTACCGGAACCACGGGCAGCTCGGCCGACGCGATCGACAGGAACCTTGCGCTAACCCAGGTCGCGCTGACTGCGCTCGATGCGGTGCGCGTGGTTCCGGGTGACCCCGAGGCGCTGCAGAAGAAGGGGCGGGCAATCTTCCTGGCGGGGTTTGGAACGGCCAGCCCGCCGATGGCAGCGGCCGCCATGCTGATGCTGTTCAAGTTCACGATGGCGTTCCTGATCGGCGTCGGGCCGATCTTCGTGCTCTTCCTCATGTTCGAGCAGACCCGGGAGCTCTTCAGGAAATGGCTCTTCTATGTGCTGGGTACGTTGTTCTCGATGTCACTGCTGTCGGTCGTGACCTCGATGGTGCTGGTGTTCACCGAGAAAGTGGCCGCGGCGTACTGGGTCGCCAACAGTCTCTTGCTGGCCGACGCGGAGGGCCTGTCCACGCGGGCGCTGCAGCAGGGGGGCATCGGGCTGCTGATGACGGTGCTGATCATCAGCGTGCCCTCGCTCGGGGCGGCTGTCTGGCAGGGCCAGATGGCCTCTTTCATGTCCTGGTCGGCGTTCGGGGGAGCGGGCGCGAGCCCGCCGATTCCGGTGCAGGGAGCCGGTCTCGGGCAACTGCCGCAGAGCACGCCGACAGTCGAAACAATGCCGGCATCCCGGACGGCAGAGGGAGCAGACGGGCAGGGCCTTGCAGCACGCGCCTCTGCAGAATTGGTAGGCACCCAGCGCGCAGGATCGCGCGGCCTGGCCGGCCGCCGGGACTGAGCATTCCCTCAACGCGGGAGGCGTGCATCGAGCGGGTTCCAGCGGGACTACCACTGCGCCTCCAATGACGTGAACGGCGCGGCCAGCCGCACGCCATCGGCATCGAAGTCGGTCACCGTTCGCCCGTCCACCTGCACGGAGACGGGCCGGGTGCGGCTCGGCCACCACACGCGCACGGCGGTGTCCCTGCGCAGCCCCTTTCCCAGGGTGACGCGTAGCAGCTCGCCCTGTTGCACGGCCTGCATCTGCAAGGTGCCGTAGGCGGTCGGCAGCTGCTCCACCGCCATGCCTTCGCCCCTCAGCCACGAGGATGGCGTGCCCGGCAGCAGGGACAGTGCATCGTCGTCCTCGCGCATCAACATGCCGAACAGCGTGCGTCCGTATTCCGCGCCGATCCACGTGTGCGGCATGTCGCCGAGATAACGCGGGAAGCGCAGGCGTGAATGCACCACTTCGGCAAGGACCTGCCATTCCAGCGGTCGCCTGTCACGCAGCAGGCCCTGCAGCAGTTCGTTGGCCGCATCGGGCTGGTTCAGATGCACGAAGCTCAGCACGTTGCGGATCTCATAGGGCGTGTAGGCGTACAGGGCGTCCGGTTGCGCGCGCCTGCGCACATCGTCGAGATAACGGGCAAAGGTGGTGCGCACGGCGGCTTGAGGAAGCACGCCCTGCGCGCCGGTGGGATCCAGTGCGATCGACACGCCGGTCGGATCGCCGTCGCCCAGATCCGCCGAGGAGGGAATGAAGTCGATGCCTTTCCAGGCCATCGTTGCGCGCACCGAAGCGGCAACCGCGTCCCGCAGCAGTCGGCCCTGCTGCCGCGCCCACGCCGCGGTTTCGTGATCGCCCAGTGACTCGGCCAGCCACGCACCATCGTGCCAGCCCTTGATGCCCCAGTAGTCGTCCCAGTAGCTGTGGGTAGGGGCCGGATAGCCTTCGTGGCTGATCGACGGCGCCAGGATGCCGGCGAACCGCTCCGGCGCAGGGTGGTCGGCCATGTAGCCGCGCACGAGCGTGCGTTCGCGCAGCTGCTGCAGGAAGCGCATCGCCGCCTTGACCTTCGGCAGGTACTCGCGCATGGACTCCGGCCCCCCGTCCAGGCGTGCCACGTCGGCGACCAGGGCGATGTACTGGCCCTGGCTGTCGTACTCGATGTCCGAGCCAAAGCCGGTGTTGACGCTGCCGTCGTTGTTGAGGATCGGCGAAACCAGCCCGTTTGCGTGCACGCCATGCGCGCTGTACCAGGCCAGGTAGTCGCGTGCGACGGAGGCCTCGCCCATGCGCAGCAGCACCGCCGAGGTCGCCATGCCGTCGCGGATGAAGGAGCGGTTGTAGTTGCGTGGACCCGGCTGCATGGCCGGCCCGGTCTGGTTGATCAACATGTAGGCGGCCTGCGCACGCAGCATGTCGACCAGCGAGGCATCAGGCAGGCGGATCCCCACTCCGCCCAGGCGCGCCTGCCAGTCCCCGGACACACGTCGTGCCAGGGTGTCGAAGGCGAGGTCGGCATCGTCTGGCAGTGCGTCGAGGGGCAGGGCAGGCGCCTGGGGCAGGCTGCCGTCGGCGGCAGCGGGCGCGGTGCCCAGCGGGAAGGCCACCACGACCGAGCGTTGCTGGCCCGGTTGCAGCGCGACCCGGTAGGCCAGTCCCGCAGCCGCCAGGCCCTGCGCATCATGTGCACGCGACGCGGTCGGCAGTTGCCCGCGTGCGATCGCCGCGCTGATCTCGGTCTCTCCATCCGTGCCGAAGGCCGCTGCACCGGCGTGGTCGACCGGCGTCAACGACTGCAGCAGGCGGCGCCCGTTCACGCTGACCGTGCGGCCATCGACAACGATGTCCCGGATCGGCGACTGGCCGCCGTTCTGCCATGGCGGATTCATCTGCATCGGTCGCACCGCCAGGGTCAAGGTGCCCTCGACGCGCGACGTTCCGGTGTTGCGAAGCTGGTGACGCACGAAGGTCACCGGCTGCCCGTCCAGTTCCACGGCGAATGCTTCGCTGCGCAGTTCCAGCCCCGGCTGGGGTTGCCAGCGGGCCGAGGGCATCGGCTTCCAGCCATCCCGCAGCGCATGGCGTACCGGCTGGTCCGCAGCGCCTGTGGCATGCCCATCCGCACCTCGCCACAGGGGCTGCACCAGAGGCGCGCCCTTGAATGCCTCGATGTTGCCGTACTCGTCGAAAATGGATTTCTGCATGCCCGCGTGGACACCGACGGCGGTCCAGTAAGTCTGCCGCAGCTGCAGCGACGCCGGTGCCAGCGCGCGCTGCGCGCCCGTGGCCGCGATCTGGTAGCGCTTCATCGGCGTCATCGCCGCCGCAGGGCCGAGCAGGCGGATGCGCTGGATCATCGGCGCATCGCCCTCGATCCGCAGGCGAAGCCCGGCGGTGGGCAGCGCGGAGGTGCCGGCCAGCCAGCTCTGGTGGCGGCTGCCCGCCTGCCCGTTGCGCGCCACGACGGTCCAGCGGCCGTCTGCCTGTTGCAGCTCCAGCTGCGCCGCCGCATGGTCGCCGTCGGCCCAGTCCACGACCAGCCCGGTGGTCTGCTGCGGCTGCGGCAGGGCGATGACCAGCTCATGCGTGCCGTCTGCACCGGCGGACACGGGCACCGCCCCCTCGCCCTGCCACAACGAGGCGGCCGCTTGCTCGTCCACGCCGCGGATGCGCGCGCTGTGGGCACTGTCCAGCGGCTCCATCTCAAGGATCGACACACCCCAGTCGGACGTGCGCTCGGGGCTGGCCACGCGCAGATAGCGGGCCGTACGGGGCGCGAAGAACAGCGTTTCCACACCGCCGAGCGAGTCGCGCATGGTGTACGCGGTGTCCCAGCGCGTGCCGTCGACCGAGGTCTGCACGCGGTAGCCTTCCGGGTTGGAGACGTCCCAGCGGATGCGTACGCCGCCCAGCCGGCTCGGCTGCCCGAGGTCGATCTGGAACCAGTGGCCGGGGCTGAACGCGACGCCGGCGACGGTGCCGGGATCGCCGTCGACGAGGTGGCTGATGTCCATCGCCGCGACCTGCGTGGACGAAGCGCTCGCCTGCCACTGGCTGCGCGGGGACAGGGCCTGGGCGTTGCAGAGTGCAGCCATCGCAAGGCCGGAAAGCAGCAGCACACGAGCGGTCGCACGGCGACGGGGGCAGGCTGGGGAGCAGCGTTGAGCGCATCGGATCACGAGCGGACTCCTCCCACTTGGCGTGGGGCAGGCAAAGGCTAGCAAGCGCTGGAAGCGATTACATGATGCGCTGCGCAAGCGGCCAGGGAGGCGGGACTGCAGCGGCGCACGCCCCCGGGCCTGATATGCCGACGATTCGACCCTGCCTGCCGGGCCTGCACACGCGTACCCGGTAGAATCGCCGCCTGTACCAGAACACGCGGAACCGCATGAATCTCACCCCCGCCCAACGCATCGAGGCCCTCCGCGGCCAGATCGCCAGCGCCAACGCAGCCTACAACGAGCGCGACGAGCTGCTGATTCCCGACGCGGACTATGACGCGCTGATGCGCGAACTGGAGGCGCTTGAGCAGGCGCACCCGGCGCTGGCCAGCGACGATTCTCCGACCGCTACGGTCGGTGCGCGGCCTTCATCGCGCTTCGCCGAGGTCACCCATGCCGTGCCCATGCTGTCGCTGGGCAATGCCTTCAGCGATGAGGAAGTCGCCGATTTCGTGCGCCGCATCGGCGAGCGCCTGCGGCGGCCGACGTTGGCGTTCTCGGCCGAGCCGAAGCTGGATGGCCTGGCGATCAGCCTGCGCTACGAGGACGGTGCGTTCGTGCAGGGGGCGACGCGTGGCGACGGCAGCAAGGGCGAGGACGTCAGCGCCAACCTGCGGCAGATCCGTGACATTCCGCATCGCCTTCACGGCACGGGCTGGCCGGCGGTGCTGGAGGTGCGTGGCGAGGTCTACATGGCGCGTGCGGATTTCGAAGCGTTCAACGAGCAGGCGCGACGCCAGGGCGGCAAGGTGCTGGCGAATCCGCGCAACGGCGCTGCCGGGTCGCTGCGCCAGCTCGATCCGAAGATCAGTGCGCAGCGACGGTTGAGTTTCTTTGCCTACGGTACGGGGCAGGTGGAGGGTGGCGAGTTGCCCGATACCCATTCGCAGACATTGCAGCAGCTGGCGGCGTGGGGGCTGCCGGTCAGCGATCTCTGCCAGGTCGTGACCGGTACCGAGGGGTTGCTGGCCTATTACCGTGACATCGGCGAGCGCCGCGATGCGTTGGCGTTCGACATCGACGGTGTGGTCTACAAGCTGGACGACCGCGAAGGCCAGCAGGCGATGGGCTTCGTGGCGCGTGCGCCGCGTTGGGCGATCGCGCACAAGTTCCCCGCGCAGGAACAGAGCACCACGGTGGAAGCGATCGAGATCCAGATCGGTCGTACCGGTGCCGCAACGCCGGTGGCACGACTGGCGCCGGTCGCCGTGGCCGGGGTCATCGTGTCCAACGCCACCCTGCACAACGCCGACCAGATCCAGCGGCTGGACGTGCGCGTCGGCGACAGCGTGATCGTGCGCCGCGCCGGCGACGTCATTCCGGAAGTGGTCAGCGTGATCCTGGATCGGCGTCCGGCCGGCACCTCGGCGTGGACGATGCCGACCCAGTGCCCGGTGTGTGGTGCGGAGATCGTGCGCGAGGAGGGCGCAGCGGCATGGCGCTGCTCGGGCGAGCTGAGCTGCCCGGCGCAGCGCAAGGAGGCCATCGCGCACTTCGCTTCGCGTCGTGCCATGGACATCGACGGACTGGGTGGCAAATATATTGAAACGCTGGTCGATGCAGGCATCGTGCGCGGCGTGGCCGACCTGTACCGGCTGAGCCGCGACACCCTGCTGCAGCTCAAGCTGGTGCTCGATGCCGAGGATCCGTCGGCGCTGGCGGCCAGCCTGAAACCGCACCTGCCGCCCGATGGCAGCGGGGCCGTATTGAACGCCCTGCTGAAGCTGGACGGCGGTGACCCGGGCTGGCGCGCGCAGGCGCTGTCGCAGCCCCTGGCGGCGGAATGGAACACGAAGAAGATCGCCACGCGTTGGGCCGACAACCTGATCGCGGCGATCGACGCCAGCCGCACCACGACGCTGGAGCGCCTGCTGTTCGCGCTGGGCATCGAGCACGTCGGCGAGAGCACGGCCAAGGCGCTGGCGCAGTGGTTCGGCGAGCTGGAGCTGATCCGCCAGCTGCCGTGGCCGCTGTTCAAGCGGGTGCCGGACATCGGCGGCGAAGTGGCGCGCTCGCTGGGCCACTTCTTCGAACAGGAGGGCAACCAGCAGGCGATCAACGACCTGCTGCAGGTGGGCCAGGTCCGCATCAGCGACGCCCATCCACCGTCGGCGAAGCTGCGCGAAGGCCTGGACCTGGCCCAGTTGCTGGTGGAGGCGGAGATCCCGGGCATCACCCGGCTGCGCGCGGAGAAGCTGGCTGCCGCGCTGGGCAGCGCGCAGGCGGTACTGGATGCCGAGCACGGACAGTTCGTCAACGCAGGCCTGCCCGACGATACCGCGCGTGGCCTGGCCGCGTGGCTGGACACTGAGGGTCACGGCGATCTTCTGCTGAAGGCCGAGGCCCGGATGAAGGAGATCCTGCGCCGGGCACCGGAACAGCCTGCGGAAGCCAGCGGACCGCTGGAAGGGCAGACGGCCGTGCTGACCGGCACGCTGACCGCGCTGACCCGCGACGCTGCCAAGGAGCGGCTGGAGGCGCTGGGCGCCAAGGTTGCGGGCAGCGTATCGAAGAAGACCAGCTTCGTGGTCGCAGGCAGCGAAGCCGGATCCAAGCTGGACAAGGCACAATCGCTCGGCGTACCGGTCTGGGATGAAGGGCGCCTGCTCGCTTTCCTTGCCGCCAACGAATGAATCGCCCGTCGCCGGAGCATGCGTTCCGGCGACACCCTGAAGGAGCCTGCATGCATACCGCCCCCCTTGATTTCCGCGTCGCTACGCGGGCCGACGAAGCGTTGCTCATCGAGCTGATGCGCGCGTTCTACCTCGAAGACCAGATCGTGTTCGACCACGCCCGCGTGCTGCGCGGCGTCGATGCGTTGCTGGCCGACCCGCGCAACGGCGAGGTGCTGATGCTGCTGGACGAACGCGGAGCGGTCGGGGGCTATGTGGTGATCGCGATGGGCTTCAGCCTGGAGCAGGGCGGGCATTTCGTCCTGCTGGACGAGCTGTACCTGTCGCCTGCGCTGCGTGGACGGGGCCGCGGCAAACAGGCGTTGGCCATCGTCGAGCAGCGCGCGCGTGCGCGCGGCGTGGGACGCCTGCGGCTGGAGGTCAACCGCCACAACGAACTGGCGCGGCGCCTGTACGCGGCCAGCGGCTACATCGACGACACCCGCGACCTGATGACGTTGCCGCTGGACCACCCGCGGGACGGCGTGCTGTGAATCCTGCCCTGCCGGAATCCGCTGCTGGCCCGCTGCTGCACGCGCTGCGCCAGCGCGCTGCGCTCAATACGCTGATCCGGCGTTTCTTCGCCCAGCGCGATGTGCTGGAAGTGGAGACGCCGATCCTGTCGGCGGCGGGCAACACCGAGCCGAACATCGACAGCTTCCACACCGACTTCAGTGGCCATCGCGATGCGGGCGCCCGACGTCGCTGGCTGCGTACCTCGCCGGAGTTTCCGCTCAAGCGCCTGCTCGCAGCCGGGGTCGGTGACTGCTACGAACTGGGGCGGGTATTCCGCAATGGCGAAGCCGGCGGGAGGCACAACCCCGAGTTCACCATGCTGGAGTGGTACCGGGTCGGCTGGGACCATCATCGGCTGCTGCAGGAAACCGCTGCGCTGGTGCGTGAGGCGCTGGCGCTGGTGGGGCGGGTCGCCACGCTGGAGGTCATCGATTACCGCAGTCTGTACCTGCAGCGGGTGGGGGTGGATCCCTTCGAGGCCAGCATCGCGGAGCTGCGCCTGCCGCTGGCCGGGGTGCAGATCGATGCGGCCGGGTTGGGGCGCGACGACTGGCTGGACCTGCTGATGACCCACTGCATCCAGCCTGGATTCGATGACACGGTGATGACGGTGGTGCATGACTGGCCGGCTTCGCAGGCGGCGCTGGCACGCATCCGCGACGACACGCCGCCACGCGCGGAGCGGTTCGAGCTGTACCTGGGCGCTGTCGAGCTGGCCAACGGTTACCACGAACTGGGTGACGCGGCCGAGCAGCGTGCACGTTTCGAAACCGATCATGCCCGCCGGCAGGCGCGCGGCGACGTACTGCCGCCGCTGGACGAAGCGTTGCTTGCGGCGCTGCCGGCAATGCCGGCGTGCGCTGGCGTGGCCGTCGGCGTGGACCGGTTGCTGATGGCCATGGCGCGGACGCCGCGGATCGCCGACGTGCTGGCGTTCGACTTCAGTCGCGCCTGAACGACGCGGAAGGCGCTTGCGGGATGCAGGTGATGATGCTCTTATCACGGCGCTTGTCGCATGGTGGCAGGCGTATCGTGATGACAGGGCGGACCGTTCGTTGAACAAGCTGTTGCCAGGCACCCGTGCCGTGATGGGCGCGTTGCTGCTCTGGGCCGTGCTGCCGCCTCCGGCCGCCGCGCAGGGCTCGGACGGCTACGCTGATGGCGTCGTGCGCTGCCAGTCACGCGATCTGGCCTGGGTGCACTGCGATATGGACGTGAGCGGCGGTGTCGAGCTGGTCCGCCAGTTGTCCGACAGCGCCTGCGTGCGCGGCAGCGAGTGGGGCACGGACCGCTCGGGCGTGTGGGTCACGATGGGGTGCCGGGCGGAATTCCAGTCGCAACGCGCAGCCTCTTCAGCGTCCGACGCTTCGAAACGCCTGACGCGGCGCGTGGTGCGCTGCGAATCCAACGGCCGTCCGCAGAGTTGTCCGGTACGATTGGAAGGCGCGCCGGTACGCCTGCTTCGTCAGAATTCGCGCATGCCGTGCCGCGAGGGCCATAGCTGGGGCTACCGGCGCAACGAAATCTGGACGACGCGGGGCTGCGAAGGCGATTTCGAGATCGGCGCGGTGGATGGCAGTGGCTTTGTCGACGTACCGCGCCGCGTGACCTGCGAGTCCAAGGACCGCCGCAAGCGGTTCTGTGGGGCCTCGATCAGCAGCGGGGTCAACCTGTTGCGGCAACTGTCCGGGCGGGCCTGCGAGGAAGGCCGCAGCTGGGGCTGGGACAAGCGCGGGATCTGGGTCGACGACGGGTGCCGTGCCGAGTTCTCGGTGAACTGAGCGCGCATTACAATGGGCGCATGAACATGCCCACCGACATTGACTACGAACGCTACGACCACATCCGCCCGATCCTGTGGACCGGCGATGCCCTGCAGCTGCTCGACCAGCGCAAGCTGCCCTTCGTGGTGGAGCATGTGGCCTGCACGACCAGCGACGAGGTTGCCTCGGCGATCCATGCGCTGACCGTGCGAGGGGCGCCGGCGATCGGTATCGCCGCTGCCTGGGGCGTGGTGCTGGCTGCACGCGAGGTGCAGGCCGATGATGGCGTGCAGGCCCTGCAGAAGCTGGAACCCGCGCTGCAGCGTCTGAATGCCTCGCGGCCAACCGCGGTCAATCTGGCCTGGGCCCTGGCGCGCATGCGTCGTGTGCTGGCCGCCGCCGGTGCGGACTGGCGCGAGGCGCTGGCCCGGGAGGCCGAGGCGGTCGCCACCGAAGACCTTGCGGCCAACCGCCACATGGGCGCGCTGGGCGCAGGCCTGATCGAAGCGGGCAGTGGCGTGCTGACCCACTGCAACACCGGCTCACTGGCCACGGCGGGCTTCGGCACCGCACTGGGCGTGATCCGCGCAGGCATGGCACAACAGCGCATCGCCAAGGTCTTCGCCGGCGAAACGCGGCCGTGGCTGCAGGGTGCCAGGCTGACCGTGTGGGAGTTGCAGCAGGACGGAATCGACGCAACGCTGATCGCCGACTCGGCGGCCTCGCACCTGATGAAGACCGGTGCGGTGCAGTGGGTGGTGGTGGGCGCCGACCGCATCTGTGCCAACGGCGATACCGCCAACAAGATCGGTACCTACCAGCTGGCGATCGCGGCCCGCCACCACGGCGTGAAGTTCATGGTGGTCGCGCCCTCGTCCACGGTGGACATGGAGACCGCCGACGGCGGCCAGATCGAGATCGAACAGCGTGACCCGGGTGAGCTGTATGGCGTGGGCGGCAGCCGGACGGTGGCCGAAGGCATTGCCGCGTGGAACCCCGTATTCGACGTGACGCCGGGCGAACTGATCGACGCCATCGTGACCGAACGTGGCGTGATCCTGCGGCCCACGCTGGCCAACATGCAGGCCGCATTCGGCTGAAGCCGGTACCCCGGACACCCGCGCCGCTGCGAGATCGCTCCGTAGGCTGCGAAATGGTCCTGCCGGCTCGACCGCATCACAGGCTGAAGCCGGCAGTCCATGAGGGTCGTGACACCGTCATGGACAGCGTGCGGGTGTGGCTTCAGCCATCTGCTGTCGAGCGGCTGGCGTGGCCCGGCAACGTGCCCCTAAGTTGCTGATTTATTCCGGTAAAAAGCGGCTGAACAGGGGCGTAAATGCGCCCGTTGTGGTAGACTCCGTCAGTTAATCGAGATTCCGCCGCAGCCGCCCCGAAACGGGCAGGGCGCGGCGGACTGGACCGCTACCAGACAACGGAACCCGAATGGCAGAATCCGCCAAGGAAATCATCCAGGTCAACCTGGAAGACGAGATGCGCAAGAGCTACCTCGATTACGCGATGAGCGTGATCGTGGGGCGTGCCCTCCCGGATGCGCGCGACGGCCTCAAGCCAGTGCATCGCCGCGTGTTGTTCGCGATGAACGAGTTGGGCGCGCACAGCAACAAGCCCTATTACAAGTCGGCGCGTATCGTCGGCGACGTCATCGGCAAGTACCACCCGCACGGCGACCAGTCGGTGTACGACACGCTGGTGCGCATGGCGCAGCCGTTCTCGCTGCGCTATCTGCTGGTGGACGGGCAGGGCAACTTCGGCTCGGTCGACGGCGACTCCGCGGCGGCGATGCGCTACACCGAGGCGCGCATGTCGCGGCTCACCCACGAGCTGATGGCCGACATCGACAAGGAAACCGTCGATTTCCAGCCCAACTACGACGAGAAGGAACTGGAGCCGACGGTCATGCCGACCCGGTTCCCGAACCTGCTGGTCAACGGTTCGGCCGGCATCGCGGTGGGCATGGCGACCAACATCCCGCCGCACAATCTGACCGAGACGATCAACGCCTGCATCGCGCTGATCGACAATCCGCAGATCGATGTGGACGGGCTGATGGAATACATCCCCGGCCCGGATTTTCCCACCGCCGGCATCGTCAACGGCACCAGCGGCATCGTCGCCGGCTACCGCACCGGCCGCGGCCGCGTGCGTATGCGCGCCAAGGCCGAGATCGAGATCCAGGACAACGGCCGCGAAGCGATCGTGGTCAACGAGATCCCGTACCAGGTCAACAAGGCGCGGCTGATCGAGAAGATCGCCGAGCTTGTCAAGGAAAAGAAGCTCGAAGGCATCAGCGAACTGCGCGATGAGTCCGACAAGGACGGCATGCGCATCTACATCGAAATCAAGCGCGGCGAGTCGGCGGAAGTTGTCCTGAACAACCTCTACCAGCAGACGCAGATGGAGTCGGTGTTCGGCATCAACATGGTGGCCCTGGTCGACGGCCGTCCGCAGCTGCTGAACCTCAAGCAGATGCTGGAAGCCTTCGTCCGCCACCGTCGCGAAGTGGTCACCCGCCGTACGGTGTTCGAGCTGCGCAAGGCGCGCGCCCGCGCCCATGTGCTGGAAGGCTTGACGGTCGCGCTGGCCAACATCGACGAGATGATCGAGCTGATCAAGAGCTCGTCCAATCCGAACGAGGCGCGCGAGCGCATGCTGGCCCGCGTGTGGGATCCGGGCCTGGTGGGCTCGCTGCTGGGCGCTGCCGGTGCTGAAGCTTCGCGCCCGGAAGACCTGCCCAAGGGCGTCGGCCTGGTCCAAGGCGGCTACCAGCTGACTGAAATCCAGGCGACGCAGATCCTGGAAATGCGCCTGCATCGCCTGACGGGGCTGGAACAGGACAGGCTCACCGACGAATACAAGCAGCTGCTGGAAGTGATCGCCGGGCTGATCCATATCCTGGAGAACCCGGACCGCCTGCTCGAAGTGATCCGCGAGGAACTGATCAACGTCCGCGAAGAGTTCGGCGATGCCCGTCGTACCGAAATCCGGCACAGCGAAGAAGACCTCGACATCCTGGACCTGATCGCGCCGGAAGACGTGGTGGTCACGCTGTCCCATTCCGGCTACGCCAAGCGCCAGCCGGTGAGTGCCTACCGTGCGCAGCGCCGCGGTGGCCGGGGCCGCAGCGCGGCCTCGACCAAGGAAGAGGATTTCATCGAGCAGCTGTGGCTGGTCAACACGCACGACACGCTGTTGACCTTCACCAGCGCGGGCAAGGTGTTCTGGCTGCCGGTGCACCAGTTGCCCGAAGCCGGGTCGAACGCACGCGGTCGCCCGATCATCAACTGGATCCCGCTTGAGCCGGGCGAGCGCGTCCAGGCCGTGTTGCCGGTGCGCGAATACGCTGAAGGTCAGTTCGTGTTCTTCGCTACGCGCAACGGTACGGTCAAGAAGACGCCGCTGAGCGAGTTCGCGTTCCGTCTGGCGCGTGGCAAGATCGCCATCAACCTCGACGAGGGCGACGCGCTGGTGGGTGTCGGCCTGACCAACGGCGAGCAGGACATCCTGCTGTTTGCCTCCAACGGCAAGACCGTGCGCTTCGGTGAAGACAAGGTGCGCTCCATGGGACGCACTGCAACCGGCGTGCGCGGCATCCGGATGGCGAAGGGCGAAGAGGTGGTCAGCCTCATCGTCGCCGAGAGCGCAGGAGGCGTGGAGGACGAGAACGAGGATGACAGCGGCGTCGAGGAGACCGGCGTGGACGTGGCCGAAGCCGTCGTCGATGTGGGTGACGAGGCCGGGATGAAGTTCATCCTGACCGCGACCGAGAACGGCTATGGCAAGCGCACGCCGCTGCCGGAGTATCCGCGCAAGGGCCGTGGCACGCAGGGCGTGATCGGCATCCAGACCAGTGAGCGCAATGGCAAGCTGGTGGCTGCGGTGTTGATGGGTCCGGCTGATGAAGTGCTGCTGATTTCCGATGGCGGCACCCTGGTGCGCACGCGTGGCTCCGAAATCAGCCGCGTGGGGCGCAACACGCAGGGCGTCACCCTGATCCGCCTGTCGAAGGAAGAGAAACTGCAGGCGGTGGAGCGGATGGATGCGTTCATCGAAGTGGATGAGGAGCTTGAGGCGGTGACCGACGCACCGGCTGCGCTCGATGCGGTACCGGGCGAAGGTGAGGCATCCCGGGACTGAGTCCTGATCCCGCTGCGCATACGGAAAACGCCGGCCACTGAGCCGGCGTTTTTCGTTCGCCCGCGGGACGTCGCGCGGTGGTGGAGGTGGCTTGTCACCCGACCCGTAGGGCCGGCCTCAGCCCGCTGCGCCGCCGCCGCGTGCGGCCGCCGACCGGATGGGTATGACCCAGGCTCGATCTGCACACCCTGCGGCGGTTACCGCTCGTCGCACGCACCTTCCAGCGACCACCGGCACCATGCGTGGGGATACAGGCCCACGCGGTCGGCAAGGCCGGCGCGGACAGGGTTCGCAAGCAGGTACAGCGCCAGCAGGCGCAGCGAGGCCGGCGATCGCACCGCGTGGCCGTGATAGCCCGGTTGCCACACAGGGCCGACCGAGGGTCCATTGCGGTTGATCAGCAGGCTGCTACGCCCCTTCAGCCGCTGCATGCAGCTCGCGAGCGATCCGCTCCTCAGTTGAAAGAGCCAGTGCAGCTGATCCGGCATCGCGACCCACGCAAGCGACGCGATGCAGCCCGTTGCCTCCATGTTGCCGATGATCGTGCGCAGCGCCTCGACGTTATCCGGTGAGGTCAGGACATTGGGATGCCTCCGGCATACGGTCGTGACCGAGTACGCGTTCCCGACACCCGGACGGCGTCCGCGCTGGAGCTGAGGACTGGACATGGGCCCAGCGTGTGGCGGCACACGCGCCAGCGGCAGTCGGCGAACCATGGCGTGGGAGGCAGGGATTGACCGAAGAGGGCGAGGAACGGCGCAGGGAAACCCGTTCAGGGCCGGGTCCAGGCGCACTGTGGTGCCGGTTGCAGTCGGCCTCCGGTAGGAACGCGGCGGGCGTAAGCCGGCGCCCCGGTGCCACGTCGCGCAGCGGGCTGACCTCGGCCGTACGGGTCGGCCTGCGGGTATCGGCTCGCCGGACGACGCGGTACCCTTGCGGGCCCCTGCACCAGGAACCGCCCGTGCGTACCGTGCACGCCCTGCGTTATGTAACCCCGCTGCGCGAAGGCGGATCCCTGCCGGCCGTCGTGGAAACCGATGATGACGGCATGGTCGTCCTCAAGTTCCGGGGCGCCGGACAGGGACCCAAGGCGCTGATCGCCGAGCTGATCGCCGGTGAGATGGCGCGGGTCCTGGAGCTGCCGCTGCCCGAAATCGTGTTCGTCGAGCTGGACCGTGAGTTTGCCCGCACCGAACCGGATCCGGAGATCCAGGAGCTGATCCGCGCCAGTGAAGGCCTGAACCTGGGCAGCGACTACCTGCCCGGGGCGATCAACTACGATCCCGCCGCCATGCCGGTCGACGCCACGCTTGCCTCGAAGATCGTCTGGTTCGACGCCTTCACCAGCAATGTCGACCGGACCGCGCGCAACCCCAACCTGATGGTCTGGCACCGCCGGCTGTACCTGATCGACCACGGCGCGGCCATGTATTTCCATCACGACTGGGCCAGCGCAGCGCAGGCGTGCATGAAGCCCTTCGCGTTGATCCGTGAGCACGTGCTGCTGCCGTTCGCCGCGCAGATTGCCGCGGTCGACGCCGCCCTGGCCGCACGGTTGCCCGATGCGGAGATCGAGCGCATCGTCGCGCTGGTGCCCGATGGTTGGTTGCTCGGTGAGCCGGCCTTCGAGACACCGGCGGCGGCCCGTCAAGCCTATGTCGATTATTTCACCCAGCGCCTGCGCCTTCGCATGGCCTTCGTCGAGGAAGCCGTTCGTGCCCACGCTGCATACGTATGATTACGCGGTGATCCGGGTCGTCCCCCGGGTCGAGCGCGAAGAGTTCATCAACGTAGGGGTGATCGTGTCCTGCCCGGGCGCCAACCACCTGGAAGCAGCGATCGAACTGGATGCGGGGCGGCTGCAGGCGTTCGCGCCCAACCTGGACCTGGACGCACTGCAGCCGTGGCTGGATGCCATCGTCGCCATCTGCCGCGGTGACGCGCACGCCGGCCCGATTGCACAATTGCCTGCCCGCGCGCGCTTTCATTTCCTGACTGCCCGGCGCAGCTCGGTGGTGCAGATGTCCAGCACCCACGTAGGGCGCACGGCTGACCCGGCAGGGGTGGTGGCCCACCTGATGAAGAAGATGGTGCAGGTGCCCACCGTCTAGCGTCTGGCGTGCCCCGGCGGCGGGGCGGCCTGGCGCGTGCCGTCAGCGAAGGGCGCGAACGCCGGTCTGCACGCCGTAGGTGTCCAGCAGCCGGGTGAACACCTCGTCGCCGATCTGCTGGAACCGCTGCGCGTCGGTGTGGCCGTCCACGGCCAGCTGCAGCAGGCCCTCGAGCAGGGAATCGTCGCTTTGGGCGCCTTCCGGGGCGAGGGCGGGAGCGGTTTGCATGGGAATCTCCTGGGACGTTCGGACACGTCGGCGGGGGCACAGCGCGTCCCGTCTGCCGTTGTATCGGCCGAAGACCGCCGGACTTTAAGCCAGCGCCGTCCGGCAGGCGCAAACCCCCTTGTCCCTGTTCAGGCTTCACACGATCATGGCGGCGGTCTGCGCACCATCGTCTTTGCTGCCCCAGGAGAGATCGGCCCATGGCTTCGGTCACGCCCCCCGGATTGGCCTACGAGGTCAGCCATGATCTGGCTGCGCACCGCTTCACGGCTCGTGTGCAGGGTCAGGTGGCCCTGCTGGACTACCACTTGAAACGACCGCGGCGAATGGTGATCACCCATACCGAAGTGCCCGAAGCCATCGGTGGGCGCGGCATCGCCGCCGAACTGACCCGGGTCGCGCTGCGCTGGGCCCGCGAAAAAAAGTACAAAGTGGTCCCCGCATGTGCCTACGCGGAGGCGTTCTTTGAAGTTAATGAAGAGTTCCATGACCTGTTGGCCTGAGCGGCTGCCAGGCACCGTTCCAGGAAGGGAAACCGATCCATGCTGCTGCACCCCAGGGGAAACCAATGAAGTCGCTACACCGTAATGAGCCGATCCGCCTTGTGGCCGGCGCCGCCGTGGCCGCGTTGCTGCTGGTGGGCTGTGGTCGCAAGGAAGACGACAGCAGCGCCGCGCCGCCTGCGGCGGCCGACGCGCTGCCCGCTGCAGTGGCGGAGCCGGCCGCTGATGCCCCGATCGTCTTGAAAGACGTCATCGAAACCAGCCCGCAGGCCGTCGTCGGGATCAGTTACGCCGCCGGCCTGGACCAGTTTCCCGGCCTGGCAAAGGCGCTGCAGGCGTATGCCACCGCAGCGCGTGCCGAACTGCAGCAGGCGCTGGACGGCCTCGGCAACGACAAGCCGAGCATGCCCTATGAACTGTCGCTGGCATTCGAGAAACAGCTGGAGACGGCGCAACTGGTAGTGGTCCGCGCTGAAGGCAGCCGCTACACCGGCGGAGCGCATGGCGAACCGCTCGTGGCGCGATTCGTCTGGCTACCGCAGCAGCAGCAGATGCTGACCGCTGATCATCTGCTGGCTGACGTCAAGGGCTGGAAGGCGGTCAGCGACTACGTCGCCGATCAGCTGCGCGAACGCGTGGCGACGCGCCTGAGCAGCGAAGACATGGATCCAGCCGAGCTGCAGGAATCGCTGCGCAGCACGTCGCGGATGATTGCCGAGGGCACCGGTGCCAAGGCGGAGAATTTCCGCCAGTTCGAACCCCTGACCGATGCGGCCGGCCGGATCACCGCGCTCCGGTTCGTGTTCCCGCCGTACCAGGTCGGTCCTTACTCCGATGGCACACAGACCGCCGACGTACCGGCAGCCGTGCTGGCTCCGCACGTGGCACCGGAGTACGCCGGGCTGTTCGCCAGCGGCTGAGCGCAGGTGCGGCGGTCGCCGCTGCATCCGGCTACAAAAAAGACCGCCCGGTTTCCCGGGCGGTCTTTTCATTCACGCCGAGCGCTGGCCCTTACTTGCTGCCGCCGGTCAGGCCACGCTTCTCCAGCAGCGGCTCGATCTGCGGCTCGTGTCCAGCGAAATCGCGGAACAGCTGCATGGCGTCCACGCTGCCGCCGCGCGACAGCAGCGTCTTGCGGAAATGGTCGCCGTTCTTGCGGCTCAGGCCGCCGTTCTCGTTGAACCACTTCTGCGTGTTGGCGTCGAGTACTTCCGACCAGATGTAGGCGTAGTAGCCGGCCGAGTAGCCGCCCATGATGTGGCTGAAGTACGGAGTCTTGTAGCGCGGCGGGACCGGCGCGTAGAAGATGCCGTCCTTGGCCAGCGCATCAGCCTCGAACTTCATGACGTCCGCAGCGGCGGGCACCTGGTCCGGGCCGATCTGGTGCCAGCGCTGGTCCAGCATGGCTGCGCCGAGATACTCGGTCGTGGCAAAGCCCTGGTTGAACTTGGCGGCCGCCACGACCTTGTCCAGCAGTGCCTGCGGCATCGCCGAACCGTTCTGGTAGTGCTTGGCGTAGTTCTTCAGGATGACCGGATTGTCGGCCCACATTTCGTTGACCTGCGAGGGGAACTCGACGAAGTCGCGCGGCACCGCGGTCCCGGAGAAGTAGGGGTACTTCACGTTGGAGAACATGCCATGCAGCGCGTGGCCGAACTCGTGGAACGTCGTGGTGACTTCATCCCAGGTCAGCAGGGTCGGCTGGCCGGCCGGCGGCTTGGGGATGTTCAGGTGGTTGGCGACCACCGGCTTGAAGCCGGTCAGCCCGGACTGCGAAACGTAGGAGTTCATCCATGCACCGCCACGCTTGGAGGCACGCGCATACGGGTCGAAGATGAAGATCGCCAGCTGGCTGCCGTCGGCATCGAACACGTCATAAACGGTGACGTCATCGTGGTAGACCGGCAGATCGGTGCGCTGCTTGAAGGTCAGGCCGAATTCGAGCTGGGCCGCATGGAAGACGCCGTTCTCCAGCACGTTCTTCATCTCGAAGTACGGCTTGAGCTGGGATTCGTCGAAGTTGTACTTGGCCTGGCGCACCTTCTCGCTGTAGAACGCCCAGTCCCAGGCTTCCAGCTTGAACGTCGGCTTGCCGGCGGCCTTCTGCTCCTGGTCGATCATCGCCTGCAGGTCGGCGGCTTCGCGCTTGGCGTTGGCCACGGCGGCAGGCGCCAGCTGACCCAGCATCGCATTGACCGCTTCGGGGGTCTTGGCGGTCTGGTTGGTCAGGTTGTAGGCGGCGAAGTTGGGGAAGCCCATCAGCTTGGCCTTGTCGGCCCGCAGCTGCATGATGCGCGAGACCAGCGCGGTGTTGTCGAACTCGCCGCCGCGGCTGCCTCGGGTGGTGGATGCTTCGAAGATCTTCTGGCGCAGCGCACGGTTGGCCAGGTTGGTCAGCGGCGGCTGGCCGGTGGTGTTGAGCAGCGTGATGACATACTTGCCCTTCATGCCGCGCGCCTTGGCGGCTTCGGCTGCCGCAGAAATCTGTTCCGGCGAGAGCCCTTCAAGCTCCTTGACGTCGTCCACGGTGAGCGCGGAGGCGTTCACTTCCGACTGCACGTTCTGGCTGAACCGGGTGCCCAGGTTGGCCAGCTCGGCGTTCATTTCCTTCAGCTTGGCCTTGTCCGCTTCGGACAGCTTGGCGCCGGCGCGCACATAGTTCTCGTAGTACTTCTCGACCAGCCGCACGCCTTCCGCGTCCAGGCCCAGCTTCTGGCGGTCGTCGTACAGCGCCTGGATGCGGGCGAACAGCTTGCCGTTGAGAGCAATGGCGTCGCTGTGCGCGGCAAAGCGCGCCGAATAGTCGGCCTGCAGCTTCTTGCGCGCATCGTTGGTGTCAGCGCCGACCAGCGAGAAGAACACGGTGGTCGCGCGATCCAGCGTCTCGCCGCTCTTCTCCAGCGCGATCAGCGTGTTGTCGAAGGTCGGCTTGGCCTTGTTGTTGGCGATCGCTTCCACTTCCTTCAGCTGCTGCGCCATGCCGGCGTCGAAGGCGGGTGCGAAATCGCTGTCCTTGATCTTGTCGAACTGCGGATAGTGCAGCGGCAAGGGGCTGTCGGCGAAGAACGGATTGGCCTGCTGCGCGGCAGTGCTTGCGGCCGGGGTGGCGGCGCCGGCGGAATAAGCGGGCAGGGCAAGGCCGAGGGTCATGGCCACGGCAAGGGCAAGGCGGGTGGTCAAGGTCGATACTCCATGAATTCGATCCCCGAGGGTAACCCGGGCCCGGGGGATGGGCTTGTGTCGAAAGGCATGGGCGTTCAGGCTGCTTGTTCATTCCGTGCAGGGCCATGCCATGGGCAGCGTTTTCGATTTCGATGTCACTTCGCTGGAAGGCGAGCGCTACTCGCTGTCGCGCTATCGTGACCATGCGCTGCTGCTGGTCAACGTCGCCAGCCGCTGCGGCTTCACGCCCCAGTACACCGGTCTGGAGCAGCTCTGGCAGGACTATCGCGCGCAGGGGCTGGTTGTCATGGGCTTTCCGTGCAACCAGTTCGGTGGCCAGGAGCCCGGAGACGCTGCGCAGATCCGCAGCTTCTGCTCGCTCGACTATCCGGTCAGCTTCCCGCTGTCGGCACGGATCGAGGTGAAAGGGCCGTCGGCCGACCCGCTCTGGCAATGGCTGTCGACGCAGAAGCGGGGGCTGCTGGGCACCGCAGCGGTCAAATGGAACTTCACCAAGTTCCTGGTCGGACGCGATGGCCAGGTCCAGTCGCGCTTCGCGCCCACCACGCCACCCGAACGCCTGCGCCG
>JAZBLM010000011.1:0-50451 GCA_037033225.1 Pseudomonadota bacterium | reverse complement strand
TCGCGGTCGCCGGCCTTGGCCAGCTTCACTTCGCCACTCAGGCCCCAGTTCTGGTTGAACTTGGCGGTGGCACCGACACGGCCGTAGAACTCGCCGTCCGGATTGATACCGTGCTTCTTGCTGTAATCCTCGTAACCGGCCAGCGCGTAGCCCTCGATCATCGGGGTGAACGCGGTGCGCACGCCGACTTCGGTCGAGTAGCCGTTGAAATCCAGGCCGCGCTTCGGATCGAACTTCTGGTACGCGACGCGGGCCACCAGGTCGGTGGTCGGCGCGATGCCGTAGTTGTAGCCGACGCCCAGGCGCCACTGGTCAACGTCTGCCTTGCTGCGATCGGTTTCCTGCGCGGTGTAGTCACCGAAGATGTGGAAGTTCGGATGCACGGCGACCGAACCCTTCACGCCCCAACCGTCGGCATCGCCGCCGCGGGCATCGGTGTTCACGTAACCGCCTTCGACGTAGTTGTACGACAGGCCATCAGCCGCAGAGGCCGCGAACGGCATGGCAACCACGAGACCCAGGGCCAGCAGGGAAATCTTGTTCATCGGGACGCACACCTTTCTTGTTTTGGTTTGATCGGAAGCGGAGTGAAAACGCTTTCGATGTGTGAATTATCCGTTTGTTGGCGCAATCAACCCTGAATATTGAACTGACTGGTACATAAATGAAGTGGGCGTTCAGGGAACTTGGGCGAGGGCGTCTGTAGCCATGACCCCATAGTTCGTGCAGATTGGACAAGCTATGGGGGAGCGAGCCTGCACAGACTATGAGAAGCAAACCCTAGCCTGAACGCGGGCTTGCTACTCCCCTAGGTTCGAGCAAGCTCCACACGGCTGAACTGGCCGCTGCAGTGGTTTGCTCCATCGAGGCTGCTGATGAGTGGACGCGGCAGCTTCAATCATCGTTAGCAGCTTTCGTAGGCCACTTTGTCGCATAACGCGCTTTAGCGCGTCGCCGCGGTCGTCTTCTGCGCTTGGGTGGGCGACTTGCTTCGGACCGGCTATATGAACGAACGACCAGTAGGACCACGATCACTACAGAAACCGGAAACGACAAGACGATGCCAGCAACGATGCTCATCTGAGCAAAGGTGCTCAAGTTCTCCATTTGCCTCTGCCTCAATGAGAGTGGTGCAGCCCAAATCAACGAAGGACCATGTTCAGTAGGCTTGGCAGGTGCCGAATTCATTTCGAGCAACCGCTACGCTAAAAAGCGAGAGCAGGTAGCCTGGTCATCGCAAGGTATTCATTGCGAGTGACTGGAAACCGGACAACAGCTCCAGCCTCATAGCTCAGCCACTGACAATGTTACCGAAGGCAAAGGCGCACAACTGCGGGCGCTGTAGCTACATCGTGAAGACATAGCACATTCAACAGGTCAAACGCGCCGCTTTTGCGGGCAGGGTGGCTGCATCGTCACTGAGTTCGTGGCGAAAACTCTCGCTCTGACCAGTGATCCTCCCCGGCGGGCGGGGATCCGCGAACCAGCTCAACCTGCACTTGATCTACGTCACTGTTCCTACCGAGCCAAATCTTGTGCACGTCTGCTCTTGGCCGAAAGCGGACGCCCCCGTCGGGGACCGGGTCATTGATCTCTTGGTAATGTCCGCTACCGACCCAAAGCGGCCAGTGACCACGGACATCCGAGCCCGGCAAGCGGACATTCGTCTTCCGCTGTCTCGCTGCAAAGCAGAAGCCTCGCATTAAAGAGGCACATCTTCTCTTCACAACTGAAGCCTTTGCTTGATGCCGCCATGCCACTACGCCCGTTGCCCTCCCTTCAGGCTACGGGGCGCTTAACATCGAGTAGGAAGCATGGACCCTGCACTGCTTTTGGCCTGATCAGGATCTCCATTCCGACAGAGTCCTTCAACTTGGTCCACTCTCCTAGTTCAACATTCACAGGCTGTCCCGCGCCGTCGTTGATTGAGACGTTGTTTCCGTACACGTAGGTCTTACCTTCTGCATCATGGATGAGATTGATGTTGCCCATGAGGCCGGGGATTGCGGTCCAGCCGTCGGTGGCAATCATTGATGCCACGCCCACCTCCGCTACCAAGTAAATTCGAGAAAGGTCACTCGTGACCGCACGAAATTCCCCAGCGAAATCCGGATGCGAGACGAAGACTGTATGACCGCCGCCAAAGTGGGGTTCAAACGATGCGAATCCTGAAGATGAAGGACCCGATCGGTAAAACACACCGTCTTGATCAATGAGCAACGCGATAGGATTTGCGACTGCTTGGTCGTTCTGGTCGCGCACGTCTACTACGAGTGGCATCCCAGACATCCGCGCTCGCGCTTCTGGGCGTCCGAGCACTACAGCAAGTGCAGTCTTAACCGCTAGCGGGAAGTGCTTCCGGATGTCTTCGCACAATTCAGCGACGTCGCTCAGCTCCCGGCTGCCGCCGCCAAGAAACGAAATGCTCTTGTCCCAGAGTAGTCCGCGAAAACGCGCGCGGACATGTCCCTCTAGTGTGATGGCACACCGCACTTTCAGCATCAGTGCGCTGTCCTTTCGCAGCGTCACCTTCGTCACAATCCGGGCCGCCTGCCTAGTCGAACCAGGGATTTCTCCAACTACTCCAAAGCCCCATTCAAAGTCATCGATGCTCAAAGAGACAGACTGGAACGACTTTTCGCTTAGTGCGCACCTCATCTCTTCCGCGAGCGGACGAAAGTATTCTCGAAGCCTTAGGCCTACTTCTCTGGTCGCCGCGGCCGCGCGACCTTCTCGTTCACGATTTGCGTTGGCGTCGATAAGACGTCGCTCTAGTTCGACGGCGAAGGCGCTTGTATCCAACGTCATTCCTGTCGAGGTCGGCATGATCGTCTCCAGCCATGCGGACAATTCGGAAGCGAAAATCGCCATCGATGGGCGGGCCGCGGGTTCAATTGCCGTAGCACTTTCGATGAGTCGGTCGAGCGGGGCTGTCCGCTCTTCGGCAATGTAAGTGCCGATTCGGAACGCCGGAAAAGCAAGGTCGTATGTGCCTGGGAGCGGAAACTTTTGACCCGTAGCGAGCACCCACAGAGTCTTCGACAACGAGAACACGTCGGCCGGCTTGCCGTCGGCACTCTCTGCATCATTCAGCATCTCAGGAGCGATGTAGTAAATTGGGCCAATTCGCTCTCCCTTCGCGGTGTGGTGGCGCTTGCCTTCGAAGCTCACGAGCCCGAAGTCGCCTACCGCCCATACAGAGTTGTAGCGAAACAGGTTGTCGGGCTTGATGTCGCGGTGCGAAACGCCCCGGCCGTGCAAATTGCTCAGGGTGCCTGCAAGCGCGGCAACCGCCTCTACAACGGTGCGCAGAGAAGGTTGCTTGCCTAGCGCATCTTCGATGGGCTGTGCCAAGCCCATCACGAACCATGGTCGTGTCCCCTGCGCTGCGTCCAACGATGAGTCAAGGACAGGCAGAACGCCGACGACATCAGCACATGAACGCAGCGCTTGAACTTCATCGCGAAAACGATTGACTCTAGGCTGCTGATGATGCCTGGTCAGTATTTTCATCGCGCCCCACTGGCCACCCTTTTCGACAAGGTAGACATGACCATTCCCACCTTTGCCGAGAGACCCCGTTCGCTGCCAACCACCAACGGGCGGAAGAAATTTCGAGCCCTTTGCGCCTGCAGATGTATCCATTGACTATCCTTTAGTACGTTTCTTCTGGAAAATTCGTCAGACACGAGAAGTCGGCTTGAAGTCCGTCCACAAAATATGTGAACTTCTATCTCGTTGCAGGTGTAGCTCTGCGAGACTGTGCCGGTCATTCTCTTCTCAGAGCAAACTATAAGCTGGTGCCAATTAAGGTTACCAATCCGCCGCGACTTGCAACGTCGGCTATGCAGTGTGAGCGGTCGGCCACCCGTGAACGATTAGGTCGCGGCGTTGGGTGCCGCGCAGCGGTCATGCGAGAGCGCCAGTGATCAACCCAGGGCAGACATAGGCCCGACAGGAATCCCCTCTTAACCGGTCGTTAAACGCGATAATGTAAGGCAAGCTAGAGGCACTAGCTGCAGGGGCATCGGGCAAGTAGGGAATGGCTTGCAAACGGCACCTTACAATATTTTGCTTTTGACAGGTCTGGGAGGGCGATTGCTTGAAGAACGGAGTGGAGACACATTTTCAGGGGCTTTGGCGGCGTGCTCAGGCGCCAAGGGCTCCAGCTATCTCCACCGTGACCATCAAGGCGTGGGCGATGGAGAGGGGACTCGACGTTTCCGATGTCCAGGAATGCCGGGTCGGTCTCTTCCGGCCGATTCCTGCGGTGGTTTTGACCGCAAACGATTCCAAGGCATGCTTCCCTTTGATCTCCAAGGACAGCTATGAGTGGCGGGCCAACCGCGCGGCCGCTGATCGCATTGCCGATCTCTGGGCACGGGTCGAATGGTTCGTCCCGCTCTGGGTGAGCAATCAACAGATGGCGAAGCTCTTGGCTGCAGTGGAGCATCGGCGTGGCGCTGACGCCATCAGTCAGTTCGACTATCACTTGTCGACGGTGTACACCTTGCCCTTCCAGTCTGTTTGCATCGCGCAGCTCCTGCCTCGAACGCGCAGCTTGGCGCCATTCGCTCCGCTCGCACGCGAGGCATATCTCGCCTTCTACAGCGGGCAGCGCGCTGCAAGCGTGGCCGCGCTGATCCCGGTCATTGAAGGTGGTGTTCAGCGGATCGCCGGCGCGACTCCCCTTCTGAATCCCCACGATGCGATCAACCAAACAATTGAGCGCGCTTGCAGTCTGGCAGCCGATTTGTATTTCGAAAGGATGTGGGTGCCGCAGGAATACCTGTCGATCGATTTTCTGTTTGGTCAGGACGAGCGGGTGATGGTTTTCGAGACGTTCCGTCGGTGGCTCCAGACCTGCTTCTTCCAGAACATCGACAGCTACAGTGGGACGACATCTCTTAATCGACATTTGTTCGCCCACGGCAAGTCCACCGACTGGCAGCAACCATCAAACTTTTCTCGCTTGGTCGTAGCCATCACGATGCTCGGCGTTATCGAGGCTTGGCACGATGAAACCAACGTCGTTCCCTTGCTCTTCCCGGAGATGAATCAAGACAGCAAGCTGCTTTGGCAGCAGGCCCTGATCAGAGGTCAGCTCCAAATGACGCTGAACCTGCATGAGCAAGCCGAGTTCCAGGCTCATGGTCGCTTAGTGCCGGAATTGCCAACCGACAATGGCGTGACCCTGCGGAGGGCCGTGCTTTCTGAAGATGCCATCAACGACCTAGTCCGTCCCCTGCGGGAAGCCGGCTGGAGCGTAACCGTCACCGAGCCAGATCCGGCAGCGCTCTTTGTCATTGCAGTCGCTACAACTCATAGAAGGCGTCTCGAGGTCGCCCTGCTTTACAGCTGCGCGACCTCGAATGAGCTCTATCGCGAGCTTGCTTCAAGGGTTGACGTAATCCTGTATCGGGGAGCACCGTACCAGCAGGACAGCTTCGCAGCCGGCATTGCACTTCACGTCGGGCCAATTACGGGTTGGCAGCCTCCGCTCGCTTGAGATGGCTCTGGCCACCTTGACGTTTCTAGATCTGGCTTAGCAAGGTCAGCTTCTCAGACACACGTTTTGTATCCGACCGACGCGCCTGAGGGGCACTGAGCGTGACCAGTTGATCTGCCAAGCGGGTCGGATTCAGGAGAGATGGGGATCGCTATGCTGCAGTTGATCTGCCCAATAAGCAGACCCCGGATTGCGCCTGCTTCTGGCCGAAAGCGGACGCGAGGACGCAAGCCATATCTGAGAGTCACTTGGAGCGATAAGGACGCAGAATGCTCGATTCAAGTCGATGCCTCCACACTCGGGCTGAAAAGCGAAGTCACCCGCAATCTCCTTCACTACCTTCGCTCCTCATGGCGTACGTAGGAGAAACATGGACTGATACACGATAGATGCTGATCGAACAATCTGCCGGGTAGTCGCACTGTTCGCCGGCAACGATCGTTGAATCGCTCCATGCACCTGCTGCGGTGTGAGGCCCTCCTTGAGCTGTCGCATGGACTGATGAAAGGCAGCATTCACGCGATGGGGTGGAACGTCCCGGTACAGCGTACGTTGCATGCGCAGCTGGGCGGAATAGCGGGCAACCTGACCGGGAAAACACTTGCTGTCGTAGCCACGAATCCCGCAAGTGCGAGCCAACTCCTGCATTGAGGGCAGGAGGCAAGCCGTGTCTGAAATCAACGCTTCGATTGTCTTGGAGAATGCTATCCACGCATCGGGAAGATTTGCGCGTCCAAGTGGGATGTCGACGGAATAGTGAACCCCTGGCAGCAGCGCAGATGCGCACTCTGCTGGTCTGAGCAACATGTCCAGCACAGAGACGCACTGTCTCGCTGCCGCCCTGAGAAGGTCCCCCAAGTCTACTCGCCCAATGTTTGGTCGCAATCTCAATGTCGGGACATTGGCGTCGCGCCATGCCATGTAGCGAACAAATTCCTCTCTATGCGTCTTGAGTGGCCGGTAACGTTGGGTCTTGGCCTCGCCAACATCGTCCACGGCTTGGACAAACGCTAACAGCCTGGATCTTTCCAGAACCCGAGTGGGGTCATCGGCGGTCCATTGGATTAGCTCTTCGACGCAGTGGTTTGTCCATTTCTCAGCACGGCTTGGAGGATCGAAGCGTGCGCCGACGGTGAGTGAGCCCTTGCATCCTGGACACACTAAGATGTTCACAGCTCTGAACCCAGAACTGCCGCAGTGTGGACAGGTGTTTTCAATTCTCGCTCCGTGCGTGGCACAGTGAGAGTACGCAGCGAAGCGCCAGATCAAACGCGAATATGGAAAATCATCTTCCTGCACGCTATCGACTAGACATCTTGGACACCACGATGCACCCTTGCAAAGCGTCGCTGACTTCCCTGAGACAAGCTCACCGATTCCTAGGAGCGTTCCCCCTAGAAGTGACTGACCGGTTAGTCGTTCCAGCGTCTTCGCTCGCCTGCGCACTACAGGACCGGAGCCGGATAGCCTCGAGCAATCGTTGTAGGTGCCTGGCTCAGACCCTGATGCAGCATCGAGAAGAGCGATAAACGATGACCAAGGAACTGCGCACAGGGTCGTTAGTCGCAGGCAGTAGCTACTGAGGGACTCAGTGCCGGAGGTCCCAGCCCCAATGAGCTTTAGGGGTGGAAGCTTCGTCCAGTTTGGAATGTGAACTGTCATGCGCCGGCCGCACCGTCAGCGCTAGGCTCGATGTTCAAGTACTCGGCTAGTGACGTTGTAGGCTTTGAGCTCGCAAGACGATTGAAATGATCGATGTCTCGCCAGAACGAGCTGTGGTTCTTTGGTGTGCCTGAAGCCGACTTGAGGTGGTCAGAAGTCAGCTTCGAGCATCCAGCTCTGCACCTCAGCTCATTTGCACGACGGAGATATCTTACAGTTGGGCCGAATATTCCTCCTCCATTCAATGCAACCAGCTCCAGGTTGTCCTGAAGCAGAGTGGGATGGGATAACGGAAAGCCTGCGCCGACTGCCTTTACTAACGTGGCGTAGCCTACTAGGTCCTGCTGCATCTTCAGGTTGTACGGTCGCATGTAGACGATGTCCGAGCGGTTGAAGATTTCCTGAGCATCTTCATAGAGGGGAGAGGCCTCATGCGTACCGAACATGACCGCCGCGCAGCCGATCTCCTCGATGAGGGCCATGATTCCAAGCATGTAGTTGCGAGCACTCTGCGTCCTTGTGACTCGACAGATATTTGCGACTTCGTCGATGACTATGTATTTCAGGCCGCGAACCTTCGCCATTCTTTCAAAGGAGAGTCGGAGCTCTCTCTCCGCTCGACGCGATCGTACGTCTTGCCAGAAATGAGAGGACGCGCGTTCTTCAGCAGACTCGTCAAACCTGTGGGGACTGCCAAGATGGGAGTCAGGCTCTAGCCAACCTATCTCAGGTTCTGTGATCTCCTGATGGAGCCTCAAGGCAAAATCCTTGGGATTGAACTTGTCGCCTTGGTTCAGGACAGCTCTTACTGAGATCAAGGGGATGCTGCCGATAGGCCAGTGCTTAGGTCGGCCTGCAAGCGATGGCATAAGACGACGTCGCAGCTCACTCTTGCCTGACCACGACGGGGCAACAAGCCATACGAACTCCCCGGGCCTCGCGCGTGCAATGGACCCAAGCATCTCGCGCTCAGCTGTCACGAACCGTTCGTGTGGAATGAAGGGAAGTGACTCGTTACAGAGCAGATTGACCAACGGAAACTCAATGTTCATCGCGACCACCTTCGGTGACCAGGTCAGGTAGAGCACTGAAGTCAATCTTCAGACCGCCATCCGCTTTGACCGGCTTTGATTTCCTAAGAGGAGGCGCACTGTTCTCACCCTTCCTTTGCTCTGCATCCAAAGAGCGCTGTCTTGCATTAGCCGCGCTGGTCCTTTCGTAGTTCTGCCTTTGGATGTCTTCCTTCCTAATCACCGTTTCCGGGCGAAGGAACTGATCCCACATTGCCTCGAACAATCGATCTTCAGGTGTGTAGTGGCCGATCTTGGTAACCTCAGAACACCACGCTTTGTAGCGCCTGGCGGTCGTCTGAATCCATACGAATGTTGTATCTTCTGGGTCCCGACGCGCTTCCAGAATCTTCTCAGAGGATAGACGGCTACAGAGTTCTGCATTTGTGTAGCTTCTTCCGCAGAAGCGGAATCCTCGCGTTCTCTCATAAGACGTTGACTTAAGCTTCACAGCGGTGCGGAAAAGCAGGTCGTCGTCCAAAACGATAGGGAGGCCTGAGTTAGGTGCGAAGCGGATGAGTTCTTCCATGTGCTCACCAGATCCGCAGTGATCTGCGCCAGGGAGCTGTGGGAGCAGGCCGTACAGGAGCTCGTTGATCTCGGACTCGGTGGTCGAGAACTCCATTCGAGCGGTCGAGCGGCTCTTGAACTTTCCGTCGACGCTTCTTCCGGCCTGATCGGGCTTCGTGCTGCCGATCAACCGATGACTCACCATCGCATTGATCTGGGCTTGGATGGTCTCGCACTCAGAGTTATATCGGCTTCCGCCAGTCGGCACTGTAAGAAATGTTACTCCAGGTATCTGGCAGAGCTCACATCGGGCGGACTTCAGGTCAGAGCCGCGATCGATCAATATCGAATGAGGGAGCTTCTGGTGCTTTCGAACATAGTTCCTCAGGGGTATGAGAATTCCATCCCGCCTGGCTGGACCGAAGACAAACGCGTGCGCCATGACGTGTCCAGAAGCTTCGTCGCGTCCGCAATAGAGCAGCGGGCACTGGTCCTCCATCCCTTCTTGTCCTTGGATGAATGTTCTGTGGTCGATCTTTGTCGCATCAACGTGAAGCACGGAATGTACGGCCAGTGCGGATCCCGATCTTACGCGCGCGTCAGAGCGAGGCTTATTTGTCTGATATCGACGCTTTCCGCCAACCGCAAGATCGCGAACCGCTCGGGACGTGTTCTTCACTCGGCTTAGGAGCGCCTTATAACCGGGTGCAACTATGCCGAGCTTTTCACACTGGCCGACGAGCTCTCGATGTAGATCAGACTTGCTCGTCACCAAGCCACCCAGCCAGTGGGACTTGATTGTTTTGTTGAGAACCTCCGTTTGGGTGGACGTGAGGCGACTTGACCTGTTCCCGGAGTTTGCATATTTGGTAAGCGCTTCTTGCAGCGGATTTCGCCCCTCCGCGCGTGCGGCCCTAACTTTCCTTTCCAGAGCCCGCATGCGGCGAGGCAAGGGCTCTCCACGTGCGATGACTCGGTCGAGCTTCTTGAGTCTTGCAACTGCTTTTCCCACGTCGGTTGAACTGGCGAGTGACATTGGATCGCTCGCGTCCAGATAGAGAGCGTCGATGCCTTTACTGAACTCCACACCGATGGCCAGCGCCTGTTCCGGATTAAGGCTAAGGTAGAAATTCCGTACGTCTATGAGAGGCACATGTTCTATCGGGCCGAAAAGAAGCTTATCGGCGAGCAGGGCGGCGGCAATTCCGGCATTGAACCAAGCTATCTCTACCATCAACGTTGAGATGCTCTTAGGCCCTGCGGTGAGTCGCTTCTGGACCTCTATGAATCCCTCGCGGCGGGCGAGTGATAGCTCCTCATCCCAGCTCTGATAGATGAACTGCAGGTTCCGGAGGTAGCGGCTGTTGTATGGGGAGGTGGCCCGCACGACGTACGTGAGTCCATGCGACTCCGCCCATCGCTCATACGCCAGGTTACGGTAATGGCTGCCATCCCGAATCCACTCATCTGGCTTCTTCTTAACCAGCGAATCAAGCTTGGTGATCGACTTGCACTCGACCACCTCAACATACGACCTCCGAATCACGAAGAAATCTGCGTGTGCGGTGCTAACGTGGCGTCCTCGTCGTATGCCGTGACACTTGACTTGGCAGACATACGAAATGACGTCGGGGTCCAGCTCAAGCTCTAAGGCATATGTCTGCTCAACTGTGTGGCTTTCGAGTCGGCGTATGGCGCGACACTTCTTGGAACTGAAATCGACAATCACATTGTCTAGTGCATAGGCGCCGACGGTTCGACCGGCACCATGGCCGTACAGGTCAAACGCAAACGCCCGGTCCTCTAAAGAAAGATCCAAGGTTCTTAGGTGGTTTTGCAGTTCATCTGGCGTCATCTAGGCCTCCCTAGGCTGGGTGAGGGCAATACCTCACCCTCCCGGCCGCTACGGGTACTTGAAAGAAGTACGGGACGGGGGTAGATTCAGCTCAGCGGATCCAAGCGCTAGCTGCACACAAGCCCCGGCCTGCAAGCCGGGGTTTGTTGTTTCTACCCTAGTGGTTGAACTCAGCTCATCGCATGGGTGCTCTCCTGTACGGTCGCTGCGGAAATGAGGGCGAGCAGGTTATTGGGCCCTGCTTCTTGAGGCCTCGAAGAGCCAGCGGGCGAGGGCTTGGGAAGGGACTACGCGACCTCGACGGCCTGGCATATGCACCACGTCAACGCCTAGGCGGCCTTGGACAGCGGCACGCCTTGCTGCCTCGAGACTGCGGAAGCCCAGGGCCTGCCAAGCATCGGCAATACGCACGTAGAGTCCAAACTCATCCACGATCGTCCCTAGCAGTTCATCCTCGGACTGGGATTGAAGTGCTGCTCTTGGTAGCGAAAGGGTGCTCATGCTACCGAAACATACGGAATCCACGGTCCGTTGCAAGCGATCCGGGTTCGGCAGGCTATTAGGAGCCATAAATGGTTATGGACTACATCAAATCAAAGGCTTACGTGCAGAAGTCGATGCCCTCGTGATGATGGCTTTTTGATGCTCCATGCGGCAAATGCGCGGATGACCTACATACTGGCGAGAAGTCTTGGGCCTATGGACCGGGGAACGCGGCGGGCGCCGTATGCACGAGATGAGAAGCTCTGGGCTGCAGCACACTAAATTCATGCCCAACGGGGAAAGCATCCCTACTTCTGTTTGAACTGTTTGAGCAGAGACTCGGGAATGAACGTGAGGCTTCCTCTTGCTCGGGAGCATGCCACGTACAGCCTGTTCCTCGTGCTCGTATTGAGATCGCCCAGCGTTTTAGCGTGGAACGCTTTGACATTGGAAGAACTCAGTACAACGCATACGTCGCCGTAGTGATCAATTCCCTTCGATGCTCCCCAGTTCTGCGAGACGCAGTTGTACCTGTAGTGTTCTTGATAGAAGAGCTTGACGACCGCCGGATCTCTATAGAGACGCAGGACTGCGTCCGGATCTTCCTCGAACCGCACTGTGCTGTGCCGCTCCGCATCCGCATAGATAGAAACGCCAATTTGCTCGCTGATGAACTGGCAGACGGTCGTTGTGCAACGTCTGCTCGCCTTCAGCAAGTCCGTGTCTACTCGAAGCCCAGCCGCTTCGAATCTGGCCCTGTACTTGCCATAGTCATCGTGAAGCGTTCTATTCAGCGGGCCGTCCCGGCTTGTGTCGTAGGTGTGCTGGTAGAAGTCTCCGACGAAGACGACCTCGACATTTGCCTTTGACACCTCGAGCAGGAAGTTGAAGTCGTGACCCGCAAAGTCCTGGACTTCATCGACGAAGAGCGCGTCATAGTACTTTTCGAGTCTCTGCCGCACGGAAGGCAGCAGACCTGAGCTATCGACGAATGCTGCAAGCCGATTTGAGTACAGCCACCTGTTGCCCGTCATGTACCTACGATCCTGCTTGGCGTTGAACACAGGGAAACGGGGTGGGAACTTGAAGGTGACCCCCTTGGTCCGCTTGTCTATCGCCAGGAAAGGACGGTAGCAGAAGCTGTGAAGGAACGAGAAATAGGTGGATAACTCGATGTTCTTGGGAACGTGGCCGAACCTCTGGATGATCTTATGGCGAATGTTCTCTATGTTTCCATCCGTGTACGTGACGATCAAGAATCGGCGATCAAGGTCCAGATTTTCCACGAGCATGGACGTTTTTCCGGAACCCGCTACGGCAAACGTTACGCTCTTATCCACTCGATAGCCTCCTTAATGTAGGCGGGAGTCGTGAGCGTGTTGCCATGCTTCTCAAGAAGCTGAAAAGCTGCTTCGGCCTTTTTGCCGAGCATGTAGTCCTGAACGGATAGGCTCCGCCGCCCGGCCCCGAACAAGTCATCACAGGACTTGGTGTTGTCCTGGTAGAGGCAGATCTCGAAAGTGCTCCTGGCTGGATCGGTATCAGCGAATACCCGAATCTTCTCGCTTACGAAGTCCTTATAATTCTCGACGCAGTTCGCTTGGTAATCTTCATCGTTGTCACGGACCACCGCGACCTTGATGTCGAGTACTTTTGCCAGCTCCATGTAGCGCTTGAAGCTTGTTCCGTCGACAGATATGACGTGAATGCCGTCTTTCTCTGTGTTGGACCCGCCTGAACATGCTTCGTATAGAGCTCCAAGCAGGATGAACTCTGCGTCTCCCTCAACAAGGACCGCCCGACTACAAAACGACAGCTCAAGGACGTTGTTGTCCGGCGCCTTCATGAAGAACCTGGCCGTCTCATCGGTAAGAGCCTGCAAGGACGCTGGATGGGCAGCGCCAGCCTCTGTCAGCAGAAGCACGTTCCTCAGGTTCAGCCGAGTAGCAATGAAGCTGCTATGGGTCGCGATGAATAGCTGCTTGTCCTTGGACGCAGCGATCCTCTGGATCAGCTTGTGCATGTGCACGTGGCTCAGGTGGTTCTCAGGCTCCTCAAGAAGAAGCAGATCGAGCGCAGCCTCACGGTTTCGAAGAGCAAATTCGGTCTTGATGAAGCACTGGCGGCCCTTGCCCCTCCCTTCGATCGGGATGTCATTCTCGGTGATCACCAAGTCAGTTTCTATGCTGGACTTGGAGCTGCTACGGACATCGAATCTGTAGTCAACTACCGTTTCGTTCATCGCTTTGAAGGATGTATCACGGAACGCCCTCTTGGCTTTTCGATAATCATAAGCATGCTTGCTCCGCTCGCTTACGCTTGACTGTGCGAAATACATCGAGCGAGTGTACTCACGCGTAGCGTAGTCATTGTTGATCTGGGAGCTGTCGATCAAGAGGTGTTTAAGAGGCTTCCGGTAGGGAAGCAACGTTCTATCAGCAAACGTTCTGAATCGGACTTCGTAATACTCAAAAGGGAAGCTCACGTCCTTGTCGACCAGCGCCTTCTTGATCTCATCGGTGTACTCGTCCAGCGGCACGCAGGTCACCCGTACACCGCAGCAGTCTCGACGAAGGCTGTTGTTCCTTCCGTCGAATTCCTGATCGTCCAATGCCTTGAAGTACGCCTCGATCATGAGCGTAGGGAGGTTGATAATGCTTCGATCTCCTCCAAGGAAATCCGAGATGGCCTGCGTGTTGAAGATCGCTCCAATTCCGAGCGCTTCAACTTTGCTGCGGCTAGCACTGAGAGTAATGTCTATTGCCTGAAGGAGCGAGCTCTTACCTGCTTCATTGCCGCCAACAAGAATGTTAATCTTGTCGTCGAAGGAGACATCAAAGTCTCTGAACTTCTTGAAGTTTTTTAGGATCAATCGTTCAATCGTCGGCACCTGACACCCCCTGTGTCGCCTGTTCCATGGTTGTTCTGATTGTCCGCCAAGATGGCATAGCCGGCCGTGTATTGGCGCAACTGCACGAATATATCGAGAGATGTGATAATTTGACTAGTAGTGAGGTGCGTTAACGCGTATTGAATCGCCCCAGCCTCTGTAGACACCCCAAAGCCTCATTTTGATTTCTGCTTTTTGTACTCTACCGGAGGCAGCCCGTTGTTGTGTCCGTGCTGTCGTCTGGTGTTGTAGACCATCTCGATGTAGTTGAAGACGTCGGGCTTTGCTTGCTCGCGAGTCATCGAACTAACGCGCCAGCTGATTGTTGTCGAAGATAGCCGGCCTCCCACCGCGCATGCCGCCCTGCGCCGATAGCGCACCTTTTCCCGCAGGCCTTCCTGTCGCATCAATCGCGCCGTCCGATGCTTGCCGCACGATTCAGCCAGGTCGCGCTGACCACGGGCAATCTCCGGTAACCGTACGCGCCGCCGCTTTCCAGTCAGGACTGCTTTATCAGGCTCAGTGCACGCGTGTCATCCTTGGCCCTTGGTGACATCGGTTCGCTCCGCGAGGCGTAGTACCCGCTGGGATGCAGGGCAAAAAATTTACACGTCCTTCGAAGGCAGAATTGCTGCTCATGATTGAGCAGGAATGCGTACTTCGCCCGGACAGCTTGACAAAGTACGCTGCGGTCTTCTCTAGGATGCCCCGCTCTTCGGTTACCCGCCGCAACTCCGACTTGACCCGTCGCAGTTCGGACGCCTGATCGATTGCCGCCGGACGCGTGGATGATGGATTGGGGTATTGCGTTCGCCAGGCACAAAGGCTGTGGATCGATATGCCGAGCCGACTTTCAACATCAGCGACTGCATGTCCTCGGTGAGCGACCTGCTTGACCGCCTCGATCTTGAACTCATCAGCGTGCCGATTTTTTGTTCATAACCATAGTTTATGGCTGCAATGTGTCTACGGAACCTCGGATGATTCAGTTACACTCTCGATACTGACATGGCTTGGGGGTGCTTTGTGATTGGGAAGAAGGTGCTCGAAGATGCAGTTGGTGCGATTGACCCAGCTACTGCAGTGCTTTTCTTGGGATCGGGGTTCAGTCTAGGCGCGACAGGTGTCGGAGGAAAATCTCCGCCAAATGGTGCAGGACTGCGCACACATTTCATTGATGTTCTTGGCCTGCCAGAGAGTACTCGGTACGACCTTCAGATTCTAAGTGATGAATTTGCTTCAGACGATGAGGCGAAGCTCTACAGGGAGCTTACTAGGATATTCAGGGTATCTTCGATTAGCGAGGCCCAGAGCAGGGTGCTAAGCGAAAACTGGCGTCGAATCTATACGACGAACTACGACGATGTTGTTGAGTTCCATCGTCTCAAGTCGAAGGCCGAACCTCGCTCGTTTGATTTTTCTGAGCCGGTCCCAAATAAGTTTGCTGACGGAGCGGTCGTTCATTTGCATGGAAGTATCCGTCTTGTCACGGAGGATAACGTAAAGTCGAGCTTGGTCCTGGGCGAGGGTTCGTACGTTACACAGTACATCGTACGTTCGCCTTGGTATACCCAGTTCGAGCGAGATATCGCCTTCGCGAGCGCGGTCTTCATTGTCGGCTACAGCCTTGCCGATTACCACATCGCAGCTCTTCTGATGAAGAATCCGGAGACAGCATCCCGGACCTTCTTCATTCATGGGCCTGACTATGATGCGATCTTGGAGCGTCGTGTATCCGAGTACGGATCCTCCTTCTTTGTTGGGACTGAGGGGTTCGTCAGTATGTTGGAGTCAGCCCCTAGGGCATCGCCTTCGCGTGACCTCTTACGTCTAAAATCTTTCAAGTCTTTGAGTCCCATTAGGGACTCAAAGAGCGTGAGTCGTCCGACAGTTTCGGAGGTCTACGACCTCCTCGTGTATGGAAACTTCGACGAAGCAACCTTTGCTAGATCGCTGCCCGAGGACTCCTATGCCTTTAAGCGAGCTGATCTTGTCAGGGACTCGATCAATTTTTTGGCCGATAGTCGGTCTCTGGTAATTGATGGTCGAATTGGTAATGGAAAAACTGTATTTCAGCACTTGATCGTAAGTGAGCTTTCGCAGCATGGTTGGTCATGTTTTGCATTTCGTTCTGGTCGGCCGGATTTATTGGCTGAGATTGCAGCACTTAGGGGTACGTCGAATGTCCTGGTATTCTTCGATAAGTACTCCTTAGCTCAGGAGGCAATCGAAGGACTCGCTGCAGCACTTCCCAACGCGAAATTCGTGGTCGAGGTGCCAACAGGAACTCTGGAGGTGCGTTATCACGAGCTGGTTAGTATCGTCCCGCGACCCTTTGAGCGGGTGAGCCTCGGAAGGCTGCGGGGCGACGAGGTGAGGTCATTCGGACGACTATGTGAAGCTGCCGGACTTGAGGGGCCTAAAGGCAGAGTTCGAGAGCTTAGGGAGTATCTCATCGAGCAGTTCGAGAATAAATCCATTAGGGAGCGTGTTGCTCGTGCGCTTGATCCGATTCTTCGCAGCCATGACGCAAGGCGAGTTACGGTTTCAGCGATGATCATATCGTCGCACCAAGGAGCTGCCCCCGCTGGGTTTCTTAGGTCGGTGCTAGGGGTCGATCCTTTTAATGAGCTGAAGCCTTTTGAAGATGTCGCGTCTGAGATATTTGAGATGTCGAGTGATGGGTTTCGTGTGAGATCCTCAATATTCTCGAATTTCGTCATGCGGGAATTTTTCGCTGAGTCTGATGTGAGCTCTGCCGTGGCAGAGTTGATTAGAGCCGCAGCGCAGCGGAAGACGCAGCGGCAGTACAGAATACTCCTTTCAAAGCTCATGTCGTACGGTAGCTTGAGAAGGCTGTTCGGTGAAAGATCGGAGGTGAATACATATGTCCTTCGGCTGTATGAGCAGCTTAGGCATGACGTCAATGTCTCTGCAGAGCCTCTTTTCTGGCTTCAGTTTGCAATCGCATTGAGTGATGTGCCTCGGTTGGATGCCGCTTATGATTACATCCAAAATGCGTATCGTAGGGCAGATGCGTTGCCGGGATTTGAGACGTACCAGATTGATACGCAGGCGTTTCGCATCTCTCTACTATGCGCCGTCGCTGAGTCGGCTGGAGGGGAGGTTAAATTGATCGAAGATATAGTCAAAGGTATGGAGAGGGTCGACAAGATGCTTTCGGACTTAAGCCATCGGGCTTACGCTGTGAAAGTTCTTGAGAATGTGCTCCCCTTTGTGAAGGCCCGTGCAAGTGATTTGTCAAAGGGAGAGCGAGTTGCGGTTGGATTCTGGTTGAGGAAAATTGAGCAGTCACTCGATCGCTTGCCTGGCGAATTTAAGATGACTACCGCATCGGATGATATTAAGAGGAGTATCGTGCGTGCGGCAGAGGTAGTTGCCTCCTCCGGAGATGCATAGAGAGGTTTGGACGTTGGCGTGCTGATGACCTGAATGAGGAAAGGTGCTGAAGCTGGGGCGGATGCCTTGGCGGGGCGTGCTGAGGAAGGTGACCGCAGGTGCTTCCCAGTACGGTTGAGCACCGTAGCGCTCATCCTCTGTTGCTCAATTGGGGGGCGTGGAAGTATTGGACATCGTGTTCTGCTTGGAGCCATGGCTACGCTCGCTATTTGTGCACGTAGTCTGTGCTCACATCGCTAGATTCACGATGTATGGGTTAGTTGCTTTTAAAATCAATGGCTTGCAGGGTTGGGTGCCGCACTATAGACCCAGATGTCTGCATAGTTGGTGCTTAAATAACCCCGAAGCGGGCGAGCTATGAGGTTGAATGGTGCGCAAACTATGGGGGCATGGCTATCTGACCGGAGCGCGCTCAACGGGTCGGTGGATCGTCCGGAAAGCAGCGCTTGCTCAGCCGCAAGGCGACGTGGACAAGCAGGATCAGCACGGGCACTTCCACCAGCGGGCCGATGACGGCGGCGAAGGCAACCGGTGAGGCCAGGCCGAAGGCCGCGATGGCCACCGCGATGGCCAGTTCGAAGGTGTTGCCTGCCGCAGTGAGCGCGTCCCTACAGCGAGCGCAAGGGGGCCGTCGAGGCGGCGGCGCTGGCGGCCGCTGCAGGCGTGGTGGAGACTGTCTTGAACCAGGAGGAAAGTGCGTGAACGCTGTCATCTACCACAACCCCAACTGCGGTACCTCGCGCAACACCTTGGCGCTGATCCGCTTTGCAGGAATCGAACCAGAGGTGATCGACTACCTGGCCCACCCGCCCAGCCGCGCGCGCCTGGTCGAACTCATCACGGCCGCGGGGTTGAGCGTGCGCGACGCCATCCGGCAGAAGGGCACGCCGTATGACGAACTCGGGCTAGGCGATGCAGCACTGAGCGAGGACGCGTTGCTTGATGCAATGCTGGCGCACCCGATACTCATCAATCGTCCCTTCGTGGCTACCCCGAAGGGCGTGCGCCTGTGCCGGCCTTCGGACGTGGTGCTGGAGATCCTGCCGCCGCTGCCCGGGCCGTTCCGAAAGGAAGATGGAGAGTGGGTGATCGGGCACGCAGAAAGCCCGACGCCGTGATCCCATTGCCGGGCTGGGCGCGCCGCCGTTGAGGACCACAGGAGTTCATGCCCCATGTCGCCGCTCGATCCCGCACCAGACGAAAGCGCGTGGCGCGTTTTCCTGATCTTCCTGCGATTGGGCCTGACCTCGTTCGGCGGCCCGATCGCCCACCTGGGCTATTTCCGCCTCGAGTTCGTCGAGCGTCGCCGTTGGCTGACGGACCATGAGTACTCCGATCTGGTGGCGCTGTGCCAATTGCTGCCAGGGCCAGCCAGCAGCCAGGCAGGTATGGCGCTTGGCCTGCGTCGCGCGGGCTGGCCGGGCCTGCTGGCTGCCTGGGCAGGCTTCACCCTGCCATCGGCGGTGCTGATGATCCTGTTCGCCTTGGGCGTTACGCGATACCAGGGCATCGTTGAATCCGGCTGGCTGCATGGCCTGAAGATCGTGGCGGTTGCCGTGGTGGCGCAGGCGGTATGGGCGATGGCCCGGTCGCTGTGCCCGGACCGTACGCGGGCAGCGACGGCGCTATCGGCTGCTGCGTTGACCCTGGCACTGCCCTCGGTCATCGGCCAGATTGCGGTGATCATCGGCGGCGGCCTGCTCGGTCGATGGGCGCTGAAGATCGAACCGGCCGGTGGCCACTCAGGCTGCCGCTACCCGATCTCGCGAAGAACCGGAACGCTGGCCCTGACGCTGTGGGTACTGCCGCTTGCTCTGCTGCCCGTGTGGGCGGCGGCCGGCGGCTCGCCGATGGCCGTCCTGTTGGAGGGCACGTACCGCGCGGGCGCCCTGGTCTTCGGCGGCGGCCATGTCGTGCTGCCCCTGCTGCAGACCGCGGTTGTCCAAAGCGGCACCGTGAGCACCGCGGATCTGCTGGCCGGGTACGGTGCTGCGCAGGCAGTGCCAGGACCTCTTTTCACTTTTGCCGCTTATCTGGGGGCCATGGCCGAGGGACCCCTGGGTGGCTGGGCAGGGGGCTTTGCCGTGTTGGCGGTCATTTTCCTGCCCGCCGTCCTCGTGCTCGTCGGGGTCCTGCCGTTCTGGGAAGTCCTGCGCCAACGCAGGAATCTGCAGGCGTCGATCGCAGGCATCAACGCCGCGGTGGTCGGCATCCTGCTGGCGGCGTTGTACGACCCGGTGTGGACGAGTGCGATCCGTGACCGATGGGATGTCACGATGGCGCTGGTTGCGTTCGGTCTGCTCGTCGTCGCGCGTGCACCGCCGGTCCTCGTCGTCGTGCTGGGAGCCGTGGCCGGTTGTGCGATGGCGCTGTAGCACAGGCGTGTCGAGTCGTGCGATGTGTCGTCGGTCGCGTCGAGGTGGTCCGTGACGATTGATTAACGTTTGTAGCGTGGCATCAGTACCATGGCCGGAAAAGCCATGGAATCGCTATGCTCGGGACAGGAAGTGCGCGCGGCAGCCGCGAGTGGGTGAACCGGAAGTTCCCTGACCATGCCCAGTGGCCGCGCGTGCGCCGCCTGCTGCACCTGGGCGCAGTGGTCTGCGTGGTGCAGGGTGTGGGCTGGGCCATTTACTACGGCCTGCACGGCATGACGGTGCTGAGCCTGGTGCTGTGTGCGCTGGCGATGGTGGGGGTGGGCTGTTTCAGCGTTTCGCATAAGCGTGACCGGCTGTCGCTGGTGGTCATCGCCCACGTGCTGGTCGCCATGACGGTGTTCGTCAGCCTGGCCGAGACGCCGACGGCTGCCGCAGCCCGCTCCACGCACCTGTTCCTGCTGCCCATCGGTGCGGCGACGTTCTTCCTGTTCCGCAGCGAGGCGCTCTACCTGCGCTGGATCCTGCCCGCTCTCTGCGTGGCCGCGCTGGTGTGGCTGGCGGTCAGTCCGGTCAGTCTGGGCGCGCAGCTCGAGCGACTGCCGGACAGTGTGCGCAGGGTCCGGCACGCCCTGAACACGCTGGCGGCGATGGGTCTGACCGGGGGCGTGCTGGCGATCTTCCGCGAAGACCTGACCGACCAGATGGATCAGTACGCTGCGCTGGTGCGTGGCATCGCGCAGCGCGAGCTGCGCGCTTACCTGCAGCCCCAGGTCGCGATCAATGGCAAGGTGGTCGGTGCCGAGCTGCTGCTGCGCTGGGACCGGCCCGGACATGGCCTGCAGTCGCCGGCCGAGTTCATTCCGCTGGCCGAAAAGACCGGTCTCATTCATGAGATCGGCCTGCTGGTGCTGGAGCGTGCCTGCGTGCAGGTGGCGCAATGGTCCCAGCAGGCTGGGGTGCGGGAGTGGATGTTGTCGGTCAACGTCAGTCCGCTGCAGCTGGCCTCGGACAGTTTCGTGCAGGACGTGCGCGGCATCATCCGCCGCACGGGCGCCCCGGCCAACCGGCTGCGCCTGGAGATCACCGAATCAGCGTTGGCGCATGATCACGAAAAGGTCGCTGCGACGATGAACGCGCTGCGCGAAGAGGGAGTCTCGTGGTCGCTGGACGATTTCGGGACTGGCTTCTCTTCGCTGGCGCTGCTGCAGGTGCTGCCGCTGGATGAGCTGAAGATCGACCAGACCTTCGTGCGCAGCATGGGTGCGGAGCCCAGTCAGCGTGAGCTGGTGCGCAAGATCATCGAGATCGCGGCCGTACTGGGTGTATCGACGGTGGCCGAAGGGGTTGAAACCGAGCAGCAGCGCGCATGGCTGACCAGCATGGGCTGCCGGGTCTTCCAGGGGTATCTGTTCGGCCGGCCGGTAACCGCCGACGCGTTCGATGCGGCGCATGTGCGGCCGTTGATCGCGGGGCGCGGTGTCGGCGGGTGATTGCGTGCGCAAGTTCTCCGCTTGGGAATGGATCACGCTAAAAGCAGTCGATCATGGATCGACTCTACCGGGCGTGGTGGGTGCATCGGGTAGCCGTTGATCGGCGGGCGCGGCATCGCGGGATGATTGCTGCGTGTGTCATGCGCATGGGGATGGATCGCGCGAAGGGCAGTCGATCATGGATCGACTCTACCCGGCGTGGTGGGTGCGCGGGCCGCATGTGCGGCCGTTGCTGGGCGTTGAGGCGGCAGATTATCGCGCGTGGCGTGCGGTGCTCCAGCGGCGCAGGCCGAGTGCGGCCAGGCCGATGAACACGAGATACAACGCGGCGGTGACGTGCAGGTCTTTGTGCAAGTAGACGCCGATGTAGATCACATCGACGACGATCCACAGCCACCACGTTGCGACGTGCCGGCGCGCCTGCCACCACTGTGCGACCAGGCTCAGCGCTGCAAGCAGTGCGTCCAGCCACGGAATCGCCGCGTCGGTGAGGGTATGCATGCCCGCGCCCAGCAGCAGGCCGCCGGTCACGCCGACGGCCAGGTCACGCACCACATGCCGCCCCGGCAGCGGCACGATGGTCACCTGCCCATCGGCCTGCGCGCTGTGCCGCCAGCTGCTCCAGCCGTACACCAGAAAGCCGCCGAAGATCACCTGCAGCAGCGTGTCCGAGTACAGGCGCGCCTGGTAGAACACCAGACCGTACAGCACCACCGAGGCCAGCCCCACCGGCCAGCCGATCAGCCGGCGGCGGGTCATCAGCCAGACGCCGCCGATGCTCAACGCGGCGGCTGACCATTCGAGCAGTTCGGCGTTCACAGCGCGAAGGTGACCGACAGGCGCGCCTGCCGCGGCGCGCCGGTGAACAGGTAGTAATCACCCGCGCTGCTGCCGGTGTCGCGCCAGTAGAATTTGTCGAACACATTGTCCACTGACAGGCGCCAGGTCACCGGTTGCTGGCGCAGCGTGTGCCGGTAGCGCAGGCCTAGGTCGACCACGCTGTAGCTGGGCACGCGCACGCTGCCGTCGACTGTTGCCGTGTTGGACGAGGCGTACCGCCAGCCACCGGTGACACCCAGGCCGGTCGCGAAGGGAAGGGCGTAATCCAGGTGCAGGTTGGCGCGCGCGCGTGGCACGTTGACCAGCTGGTGGCCTTCATACGTGGCGGTGCCGCTGTTGCGTGCACGCGCCTGCAGCATACTGGCACTGGCATTGATCTGAAGAGCGTCGCTCAGCTGGCCATTGGCGGTCAGCTCCAGGCCCGTATGGGTCTGCTCGCCCTGTTGCACGAAGGTGAAGCCGGCATCGCTGGCGTCGGCCTGTGCGTACTGGAACGGCTGCGAATTGCGGAACAGCGCCGCGCCCAGGGTCAGGCCATCGGTGGCCGCATGCTTGATGCCCACTTCCAGCTGCCGCGACAGCATCGGTGGCAGGTACGTACCTTCATTGGAGGTCCAGAAGGGTGCTTCCTGGCCCAGCGAGACGCCGCGCACATAGCTGGCGTAGACATTGGTGTCAGCGGTCACCTGCCAGAGGAGTGCAGTCTGCGGCAGGAAGCGCGAGAGGCGGCTGCGGCGTTCCGGGTTGCCGCGCTTGTCGTAGGCGCGTTCGTCCAGCCGCAGCAGTCGTCCGCCGGCGAGCCACTGCCAGTCATTGCCGAAGTCGATGCGGTCCATCACGAACAGCGCGTTCTGTCGGCTGTCCAGGCGCCGCGCGGACGGGCCGGGCTGAAGCGGGGACGGCGCGTACTGTGGCACCCGGGGATCGCGGATGTTGGCGGTGCCCACGTAATCGTTGACGTTCTGATGCTTGTCGACGGTGCGGCGCAGGGTGTCCGCGCCGAGGCTCAGCTGGTGCGTGACATTGCCGGTATCGAAACGACCACGCAGCTCGGCGCGCAGCTCCTGGTTGACCCGGGTGTCGTCCGGACTGCGGTAGTCGTAGATATCGTAGTCACCGTCGGGCGCGAAGTAGTTGCCCGGCGTGCTGCCGTCGGCGCACTGCGCGGCGTAGTAGCAGCCGTAGGCAAAGGCCACGTTGTCGTCGATCACCGAGCGGCTGTGGCCGGCTGACAGGCGCGACTGCCAGCGCGGGCTCAGTTCCACGGTGTGCAGCACGGTCACGTTGGTGGTGGCGATGCCCACCGGCTCCTGCCAGTCCTGGTGGCCGAGCATCTTCGAACGGTCCACGCCCCGCGGCAGCGTGGTGGCGCCCAGCAGCTGGTAGCCCGACGCCGAACGCTGCGCGCTGGTCTGGTAGTTGGCGTCCACTTCCAGCCTGCTGCGGTCGCTGATCAGCCAGTCCGCCGCCAGCGAGTAGAAGTTGCGGCGCCCGTCAGCGTTGTCGATGTACGAACCACTGTCTTCCCAGGCCGCATTCAACCGCACGCCCAGACGCGGCGTGATCCAGTGACCGACGTCCAGGGCGGTGTAGCGCGTGCCTTCCGAATCAGTGCCCAGCGTTACCGCGCGCACCTCGGCGGGGCGCTTGGCCACGTAATTGATGATGCCGCCGGGCGCCATCACGCCCGCCGCCAGTCCGGCTTCGCCTTTCAGGATCTCCACCTGCTGCACGTTCTCCAGCGCGATGCGCTGCTCGCCGGTGGTGGCCAGGCCATTGAAACGGTAGCCGGTGCCGGTATCCAGTGCGAAGCCCCGGATGGCGATGTTCTGGTAATAGCCGACCGGCGCGTAGCTGTCGCCCAGCGAGGCGTCGTTGGACGCGATCTCCGACAGCGTGCGCACGTGGCGGCTGTCCAGCAGCGAACGGTCCAGCACGTTCACCGAGGCCGGCGTGTCTTTCCAGCTGCCCACGCCGAAGCTGCTGGACGGCGGAGGGGCCTCGGCCGCCTGCCGGGCCTGCACGCGCACCGCCGCCAGTTCGGTCGGCGAGGCGTCGGCTTCAAGGGGACTGGCGTGCAGCGGCAGCGCGGCACAGAGGGCGACGGTCAACAGCGTAGGGCGCAGGCAGCGGTTCATTCGATTCGTCATCAGCAGAAAGAAAGACGAAGCGACGGCGCGCCCGCACTGACCCCATGGGTCGTTGCGTGTGCTGCTCAAAGCTCCCTACGCCGGTGCAAACCGGATCAGGTTCCAAGGGACTCTCTCAGCCTGGTCAAACCAGGCACCCCCGCTTCAGGGCGCCATTTCACACCAAATCGTCCGAAGAAGCGAGCGAAGGTTTCAGGCCGCGGCGCGCAGGGTGGCCAGCAGGGCCTGTCCGGCGGCACTGCCGAACCAGTCGGCATGGCCGAGCAGGAACGTGCGGTAGGCCACGTCAGCGTTGGCTGGCGAGCCGGTGATGCCGTGGAAATACTCGACTTCGGACAGGGCGAAATCCAGGTGGACCACCGGCAGCAGGTCGGCCAGCAGGCGCACCTGATCGGCCGGCAACGCGCGGACGTCGCGGTAACCGTCGATGAGGGCCAGGGCGATGTCCAGGCGCACGGCATCGGCGCCGCGCGGAAGTTCCAGCCAGGCGATGGCATTGCGCTCGATGGCGGTGGCCAGGTCGAACAGTGCGCTGGTCGGCGACGCCAATCCGAAGTCGAGCACGGTGCTGATGGCGGGCTGGCCTTCCAGGTGCCAGAGCAGGTTGGACACATGCCAGTCGTTGTGGCTCCACAACCGGGGCTGGTCCGCCAGGCGCTGCGCGAGCCCCGCATGCCAGGGCAAAATCGCACGTTGCAGGTCGGCTTCCCACGCGGTGTGGGCGAGGTAATCGGCCAGCGCAGGGCGCTCCGGCAGCTGGGCCTTCAACAGCGCGATCGGATCCTGCGCGCGGATCAGGTCATCGCGGGCCACCAGCAGGTGGGTCGCGCGCTGTGGTGCGTGGAAACGCGCGGACGCGGTGTGCAGCTGCGCGAGCATGCGGCCTGCCTGCCGGGCATGCGACGCGTGCCGAGGGGGCGTCCACGAGGGCGTATCGCGGTACACGTCCTCACCGCTGCCTTCGGCATGCACTTCGAACGTCCAGTCGCCGTGTTCGATCGCCGTTGCGCCCTCGCCGTCATCGAGGACCTGCGCGACGGGGAGACCCGCAGCCGCCAGATGCGCAATGAAGTGATGCTCCTCGGTCAGTACGGCAGCATCGCGCACGCTGCGGTGATGGCGCTTGATGAAGAAGCGTGCGTCGCGTCCCTGCACCAGCGCCGCTGCGGAGAACGGGCGTGGGCTGTGCCACAGCAGTGTCGTTGGGCCGGCCAAGGCCGGGAAACGCGATTGCAGCCACGCGATGTCGGCGTCGCTGATCGCGGGCCAATCCGCGATGACCTCGTCATTGGCGAGGCCCTGCACATGGTGGGGGAGCGTGGTCATGGGGCCGCCATGGTACCCGGTCCACCCCTGCCAGGCCGCAGACCGGCATGTAGCGCTGGCTTCAGTCGGCTTTTCGCCCGATACACGGATTGATGCGTGCGTCGGCGAGCCGTCGGTTGGAGCCGCCTCTACAGCGAGCCCGCTGCGTGCGGCCTGACCTTTACGGCGAAACCAGGTAGGGGCTTCCCAGCACCACGATTCCAAGCATCGCGGCGGCAGCCGTCATTACCGTATTCCGCCGCCGCAGCCCGAATGCGACCAGCACCAGGCAGAGGGCGGCGGCAAGGTTGCGCGGTTGGAACCCATAAAAGAGGAAATCGATCAGATGGGTTGCGGCAACGATCATCAACACCCAGAGCAGCCACCGTCCGACATGGTTGCGATGAGAATTCGTCGCTGGCTCGTCTGGCATGCTGTCGCGCTTGCCGACATCCGTCACATTGTCCATTCCACGTCCTTGTTTCAAGCAGGTCGATCATGATGCAGCTTGGGGATCGAGCGTACTTCAGACGGCTGCGTCGTTGCAAAGTGCTGGCGGCTGAAGCCGGCACTCCAGCGACCCCGCTGCGTGCAGCGCGGTTGTCAAAGGTGCGCGCGGTGTCCGCAGATGTCATTCCCCCGTCATTGCACCCGCCAATACTCCGGCGCACCCCTCCCATGACCTGACCCGATGCCCGCCTCCGGACGTATGCACCTTCCCCGCATGTCCCTGCTCACCGTCATGCTGCTGCCCGCGCTGCATGCCTACGCCAATGACGCCGCACCCGTTGACGATGCCCGTACGCTGGACCAGGTGCAGGTGATCGGCCAGGCCACCAGCTACGCCAAGACATCGGTCAGCAAGGAAACGCTCAACCGGCAGACCGTGCTGAGCAGCGTCAACAACGCGCTCAACGAGCTGCCCGGCGTGGTGGTCAGCGAGGCGGATGCTACCGGTTCGTCGGTATGGGGCACGCAGATCAGCATGCGCGGCTTCGTGACCAACCGCGATACGCAGCAGATCGGCACGACCATCGACGGCCTGCCCAACGGCGGCTCCGGTTACGGCGGCGGCTCGCTGGCCAACCGCTACATCGATGCGCTGGACTTGGAGACGGTGGAAGTCAGCCAGGGCACGGCGGACATCTCTTCGCGCTCCAATGAAGCACTCGGCGGCACCCTGAACTTCCTCACCAGCGATCCACTGCAGGACCCGCGCATGCGCTTCGTGGTCGGCGGCGGCGACAACGAGGCACGCAAGTATTACGCGCGCTACGACACCGGTCTGCTGGCCGGGCACACGCGTGCATGGATCAGTGCCTCCTCGGCCGAAGTGCATGACTGGATAGACGGCAGCGGACGCACCAGCAACGACCACGTGGCCGCCAAGTTCATCACCGAACTCGACCGTTGGACGCTCACTGGCTACGCGTCCTACAACGACGCCAACGAACCGGAGTACACCAGCGTGTCGCCGGCCAGTTTCGCCACCAACCCGGAACGTGACGGGTTGACCGGCACGCTGACCGGCATCCCCAACCTGGACCAGAACTTCCGTTCCGGCTCGCGCGCGCTGCGTGAGAACACCTTCGGCTACCTGCGCGCGGCGTTCGACGGGGGCAGCGGCCTGAAGGCCAGCGTGGCGGGCTATGCGCACCGGATGGAAGGGCGCGGTGACTGGCTGCCACCCTATCTGGTGCAGGCGCGCGAGGACGGTGCGGGCAATCCCGAATCCGAGTACCGCGGCGGCGACACGGTATACGGTGGATCGGCGCTCGGCCAGTTCTATTTCGTCAATCCCGACGGCAGTGCCGCGCAGGTCAACGCCGGCTGCACGCCGCGCGCGGGTTTCACCGCCGAATATGATCCGAACTGCCATGCGCCGGGTGTGCAGGGGGTGCAGTCGTATCGTCATTCCCACTACGACAACGACCGCGCAGGGCTGACCGCCGACGTGGAATGGACGCGGACCTTCGCTCGCGTCGACAACACCGTCCGTGGCGGCCTGTGGATCGAGAACGTGGACCGCAGCGTACGCCGCGACTGGCACCGGCTGCTCAACGTGGGCACCGATATCGGCTTCGACAGCGTGCCGTACTGGGTGCAGTTCGAAGACCAGTACACGGTGGACGAGCAGATGTACTACGTCGAAGACGTGGCCCGCTTCGGGCCGTTCAGTGCGCGCGTGGGCGTCAAGCAGTTCTTCGTTGACCAGAAGCGCAGGCGCAGCATCGGCGCCGCCGAAAATGTGCGCTCGGATTCGAAGTCCGACCCGCTGCTGTCAGCCGGCGCGACCTGGACGCTGCCGGTACAGGGGCTGGAGGCCTTCGCTGGGTACTCGCAGAACTTCGCCGCCATTCCGTCCGGTGTGCTGGGTGAAACCGATGCGCAGCGTTTCGCACGCGTGGAGCCGGAGACCGCAGACAACATCGAACTGGGCCTGCGCGTGAGCCGCTGGCCGCTGACCGGCTCCATCACCCTGTACAACATCACGTTCGACAACCGCATCGTTTACCTGCCGGCACGCCTGGCCGACGGCATCGACTACCTCGATGAAACCGACGGCGTGTACGAGAACTTCGGCGGCGTGGAAAGCACTGGTGTGGAAGCCGCGCTCGGCTATGGCTGGGACAACGGCTGGCGCATCAACGGGGCATACACCTACAACCGCTCCAAGTACCTTGGCAGCGGCAACGTGGCGCGCGATGCCGAGCTGGGCATCGTCGACGGCGCCCAGGTGATCGGGCAGCCACGCCACACGCTGGTGATGTCGGCCGACTGGCAGGGGGAAAGCTGGAACGTCGGCGTGTCCGGGCGCTACCTGGGCGAACGCTACCTGGACGCCGCCAATGCCAGCAGGCTGCCGTCGGCCACGGTCTTCAATGCCAACGTCGGATTCGATCTGCAGGACCTGTCCCCCAGGCTGAAGGGAGTGGGGGCGAGCTTCGTGGTCAGCAATCTGACCAACCGCCGTTATCTCGCCGGGGTCGATGGCAGCGATACTGCCTTCATCGGCGCACCGAGGACGGTGGGCGTCTCGGTACGGGTTGACCTGTGAGCGAAAAGCACGACACCACGCACAATGCCGGTCGACGCCGCCTGCTGAAGGGCGGGGCGGCGGCAGCGGTCGCCGCGCTGATGCCCAGCATCGCGCGGGCGGCGGCGATCGCACCTGACGTGCGTACCGGCAGCCTGCAGGACCTGCAGCACATCGTGGTGTTGATGCAGGAAAACCGCTCGTTCGATCACTACTTCGGCACGCTGCCGGGCGTGCGCGGATTCGGCGACCGCTTCGTGGTGCCGGCCGCGCCGCTGGCTGCGGGCGAGCCGATACGCACCCTCTGGCTGCAGCCCGATGCCGCCGGTATCCGCGGCATCGGCCCGTTCCCGCTGGACACGGCGGCGCGCTTCGGCCACATGCGCGTAGAGGGAACGCCGCATTCCTGGCCCGACGCTCAGAAAGCGTGGGACGGTGGGCGCATGGCGCACTGGCCGGCGGCCAAGCAGGACCATTCGATGGGGTATTACGAACGCGCCGACCTGCCGTTCCAGTTCGCGCTGGCTGAAACCTTCACCATCTGCGATGCCTATCACTGCGCGATGCAGGCCGGCACCAACCCGAACCGCTTGTTCCTGTGGACCGGCCACAACGATCCGCACGCCCGTGCCGGCGGTCCGGCGGTCGCCAACTCGCATGACAACTTCGCCGAGCTGGGTGGCCATCCGACGTCCTACACCTGGACCACCTACGTCGAGCGCCTGCAGCAGGCTGGCGTGGACTGGCGCATCTACCAGGACATGGCGGACAACTTCACTGACAATCCGCTGGCTGGCTTCGACGCGTTCCGCCGCGCGTGGCAGAACGCGCCCGGCCATGACCCGGCGCTGCGCGAGCGCGGCGTCAGCACCCGCGGGCTCGCCCAGCTGCGCCAGGAGGTGCTCGACGGTCGTCTGCCGCAGGTCAGTTTCCTGATTGCCGACGCCGCGGGCAGCGAACATCCCGGTCCCTCCAGCCCGGCGCAGGGCGCGGCGTATACCGCGCAGGTGCTGGATGCGCTGACCGCCGACCCGGCGGTATGGAGCCGTACCGCGCTGCTGCTGATGTTCGACGAGAACGACGGCTTCTTCGACCATGTGCCGCCGCCTGCGCCGCCTTCCATGGACGCCACGGTGCCCGGCGGCTGGGCCGGGGCGTCGACGGTCAGCACCGACGGGGAGTACCACCGCGAACCGTCGCCGGGCAACGAAAAACAGGACGAACCCGCTCTGCGTGACCGGCCTTACGGACTGGGTCCGCGCGTGCCGATGTACGTGATTTCGCCGTGGAGCCGCGGCGGCTGGGTGGACTCGCAGGTGTACGACCACACGTCGGTGATCCGGCTGATCGAGCGCCGTTTCGGCGTCCCGGCGCCGGACATCTCGCCATGGCGCCGCGCGGTATGCGGTGACCTGGTCGATGCGTTTGATTTCGCCCAGGCCGATGGCCGTGCGTTCATGCCGGTGCTGCCTGCCACGGCGACGCTGGCAGCGCGCGCGGCTGCGCTCCCCGGGCGCTCGGTGCCTGTCCTGCCGGTGTCGCTGCGGCCGCCGCGGCAGGAACCGGGAGTGCGCCCCTCGCGTGCACTCCCGTACCGGCCGCAGGTGGCGATCGAGACCGACGCCGAAGTGGCCGAGGTGCGTCTGGACCTGGCCTGCGAAGGTGCAGCCGCCGTGCTGCACGTCTACGACATGCGGCGACTGGACGGCCTGCCGCGCCGCTACACCCTGGCGCCGGGCGACGCGCGGCAGGGCCTCTGGGCGGCGGGTACCGACCGGAGTTTCGACCTGTGGGTTCTGGGTCCGAATGGCTTCCACCGGCGCTTCCAGGGTCAGGTCGACGCACCGATGCCGCTGGAAACCCTCATCGAACGCGTCGCGGACGGCATGGTCCTGCAGGTGCGCAACCCAGGTCCCGGCCGGCGCGTCGTCGCGGTGCGCGGCAGGGCCTATGCCGGTTGCATGCCGGAGCAGTCACTGCGCCTGGCCGCTGGCGAGACACGCACGATACGTTGGGACGCCTCCGCCACCGGGGGCTGGTATGACCTGCAGCTGGACGATGGCGGGACCCGCCAGCGCCTTGCCGGACGCGCGGAAAATGGCAGGCCATCAACCAGCGATCCGGCCATGTCCGGCACTGCCGTGGTCTTTCACGCCGACCGAGAGGAACGTCAGAGCTGTCCGTTGCGCAGGTAGTCGAACAGCTGGGCGTCACTGTTCAGGCCCAGCTTGAGCATGGCGTCGCCCTTCTGGCGACTGATGGTGCTGGCGCTTCGGTGGAGCATCGTGGCGATGTCCTTGACCGTCATGCCTTTGCCCAGCAGTCGCAGGACTTCCACCTCGCGGGGTGACAACGGTCGTGACTCGCCCGCGCCCATGGTATTGCTGCCCGCTGCCTCCACCCGTTCCTTCAGCGTGACGCTGACATAGGGCAGGCCACGGTGCACGGTGCGCACGGCGATGGGCAGTTCGTCGATCGACGAGCCTTTGTCGACCAGGCCCAGCACGCCGGCGTCGCGCACCATGCGCAGGATGGCCAGATTGCTGGAAACGCTGAGCATCAGGATCGGCAGCAGGGGATAGCGACGCCGGATCATGCTGATCATGGCGAAGCCATCGGGAACCGTGCTGTCGGGCATCGAGTAATCGGTCACCAGCACGTCGCAGCGCTGGCTGGCCAGGTGGGCCATCAGATCCTGTGCCGTGGCGGCCTCGGCCACGATCTCGCCGACGCCGCTGGCCTGGATGACCGCGCGGGCGCCGATGCGGACCACCGGATGGTCGTCAGCGATGATGATGCGAAGCGTCATGCTCTAGTATGGCCCCGGATGTCATGGGTTGTATGGAATGCAGGCATCGACGATAGCCCTATTTTGAGGAGAGCGGACCTGGTGCGCACGATCCTGGCTCACGGACGGCGTTGGGCAGTGGGCGTCATGCTGTCGCTGATGCCCCTGTTGGCGTGGCCTGCACAGCCGACGATGAGCGCGCCGGTGCGTGACTATATCCGTGCACATCCCATTCTTGTGGTGGGGGTCTACGACAGCGGATGGCCTCCGTTCGAGTTCGTCGAAGGGGGGCAGGTCCGTGGCCTGGCACCGGACACGCTGGATGATCTTGCCCGACGCCTGGGCATGACGCTGGACTACCGTCACTATCCGGACTGGTCGCACGTGCTGGAAGCCGCCTGCCGCGGCGACATCGACGTGGTGATGAACGTGTCGGCCGGCACGCCCGGTACCCGCTGCCTGGCCTACACCACGTCCTACGCCAGCGCACCGCTGGCCGTGGTCGGGAAGACCGGCGACCTGCGCGCGTCCACCGACCCCGAGCTGACCGGCCTGCGGATTGTCACCGAGCAGGATTTCCTGACCCAGCAGCAGGTGCGGGCGCGCTTCCCCGCCGCGCAGCAGGTGACCTCGCCGACCACGGCCGAGGCACTCCGGCGGCTGGCGCAGGGAGAGGCCGATGTGTTCGTCGGCAATGCCTACGTCGCCAGCCGGTTGATCAAGGATCTCGGCCTGTCCGGCATCACGCTGCTGCGGCCCATCGACCTGGGCCTGGATGCGCTGCACTTCGGTGTTCCCCCGGCAAAGGGGCTGCTGGTGGACGCGCTGGACCACGCCCTGGCCAGCCAGCCGGCCGGCACCGGACAGGCGCAGGCCGCGCGCTGGCTGCCGCCGCCGGTCTGGTCCAGCCCCGCCCGCCGCGCCCTGCAGCAAACGGAGCAGCGCGTGTTGGCCACGCCGCTGCGCATCGGCTTCGCCCCCAATGCCGCGCCATTGTCGTTTGTCGACACCGCTGGCCAGCCCGCCGGCCTGGCCAGTGAGTATCTCCAGCAGCTGCGCCATGCCGGCGCCAGCTTGAACGTGCAGGGCAGCCACGACTGGTTCGACCTGCGCGAGAAGATGAGGCGTGGCGCTGTGGATGCGGTGATGGGCGTACCCGCCGATTCCGCGTACCTCGGGGCCGGCTGGGTGTTCAGCCAGCCCTTCATCCGCGTGCCCAATGTGATCGTCACCGGTCCGGGTAGCGGCACAGTCCTGGAGATGGACGACCTGTCCGGCAAGCGGGTGCTTCTGTCCGATCCCGAACGCCTGCGCCTCCAGGTGCTGCAGCAGGCGCCGCAGGCCCGCATCATCGCCGCGCGCAGTGCCGAACAGGCCCTGCAGCGACTGCTCGATGGCGAGGCCGAGGCCTACATCGGCAACCTGGCCATCGTTGACCGCCTGCTGCGCGGGCGCTTTGCCGGCCGGCTGCAGGTCACCGCACCGGCCGGCTTCGATGACGCCCTGACGCTGGCGGTCAAGCGCGAACACGCCGCGCTGGCAACGCGCTTCGATCGTCTGCTGCAGGAGATGCCCCCGCGCGAGCGCGAGGCCCTGCGCAGCACCTGGCTGGCGATGCCGCAGTCACCGGCGGGGGAATGGCGCAGGGCCGCACGCTGGGCTGTCCCGCTCACGCTGATCCTGCTGACGGGCGTGCTGGTGCATCTGCTGGGCTACTGGCGGCTTCGTCGTGAGGTGGCCAGTCGGCGACAACTGGAGCAACGCCTGGCGGAAGTCACCCGCAACCTGCCCGCGGTCGTGTACCAGATGCGTCGCACGGCGGAAGGCCAGCTGGATTTCCCGTACGTAGCAGGCGATCTGCAGGCCCTGTTCGGCATCGAACCGCAGCAGGCCATGGCCTCGGCGCAGGCGGTGCTTGCGTGCATCGCGCCGGACGACCGCAGCGAGGTGGAAGCGGCGATCGAAAAGGCGGCGCGCGAGTTCCTGCCGCTGACAATGGAGTTCCGCCTGCTGCATCCCGCACAGCCTCCGCGCTGGGTGCGCAGCCAGGCGCAGCCCTATGCCACCGATGCAGGCATGGTGACCTGGAGCGGTTACTGGGTGGATATCAGCCAGGCCCACGCACAGGCGCATGCGCTGGACGAGGCGAGGGCCGCGGCCGAGCAGGCGGCCGAGGCCAAGTCGCGTTTCCTGGCCACCATGAGCCACGAGATCCGCACGCCGATGAGCGGCGTGCTGGGCATGCTGGAAATCCTCGCCCACAGCACGCTGCAGCCGGAGCAGCGGCTGCAGCTGCAGCAGGCCGAAGACGCGGCGCAGACGCTGCGGCACATGCTCGATGACATCCTGGACTACGCCAAGATCGACGCCGGTGCGCTGCAGCTGGATCCCCTGCCGTTGCCGCTGCGTCCCCTGCTGGAGTCGGTGCGCGAACGCTTCGCCGGACCGGCGGCGGCGAAGGGTCTGGCACTGCGCTGCGAAGTCGATGCGCGGCTGGCTGCCACCCATGAGGTGGATGGGCTGCGCCTCCAGCAGATTCTTGACCATCTGCTCGGCAACGCGGTGCATTTCACCGAGCGCGGCGAAGTGACGGTGCGGGTGGACGTGCTGGAGGGCAGTTCTCCCAGCCTGCAGTCGCTGCGCCTGCAGGTGATCGACACGGGCATCGGCATCGACGCGGCCACGTTGCGGGCATTGTTCCAGCCGTTCGCCGACAGCGACGCCGAGCGCGTCCGGCCGTCGAACGGCATCGGCCTGGGATTGACGATCTGCCAGCGTCTGGTCCAGTTGATGGGCGGCCGCCTGCAGGTTCACAGCGTGCCCGGGCAGGGCACCGACGTCGAAGTGCTGCTGCAGCTGCCGGTGGCCAGTGATGATGACCGCCAGGCCGTCGGTAGCGGTCCGGGTACCGTGCCTCCCCTGCCGCCCGCGCTGCGCGGTGCACGGGTGCTGGTGGTCGAGGACCATCCCACCGCACAGGCGATGATGGCCTGGCGGCTGCAGCAGCTGGGCGTTGCCCATGTGGTCGCCCAGGATGGGCGCGAGGGCCTGGAGCAGCTCGCCGCGTCCCGCTTCGACATGGTGATCACCGATTGCCGCATGCCGGTGATGGATGGCTATGCGTTCACCCGGCTGCTGCGCGAACGCGAGCAGCGGCAGGGCGATGCGCGCCTGCCGGTGGTGGCCTTGACCGCCAGCCTGGTGGAGCAGGACCTGCGCCGCTGCCGCGAGGTCGGCATGGACGATGTCCTGACCAAGCCGCTGTCCCTGGCGCAGCTGCGCGACTGCCTGCTGCGCTGGCTGCCAGCGGCACCGGCACCGGTCGAAGGTGGCTAGCGCGCGTTTTCCTGCAGGTACTCGATGATCAGGCGACGTCGCTCCGGATCCGGAAACGCGTTGTACATGCGGGTGCCGGGGACGGTGGCACTGGGCGCGCGCAGGAACGTATCCAGTGTCTGCGCGCTCCATACGATGTCCGCCGCGCGCATGCCGTCGGAGTAACCATAGTCCTGCAGGCTGCCCGCGCGGCGTCCGAGGACGCCATGCAGATTGGGGCCGTAGCGATGGATGCCGCCCTGCTGCACGGTATGGCAACCCGCACACAGCGCGAAGGCGCGTTCGCGCTCCAGCGCGGCGGCCTGCGTGGGGTCTTCAGGGACGGCGGGACGGCAGGCCGCCAGGGCGGCCAGGCAGGCCGCCAGCAGCAGCGGGCGCAGGCTCTTCATGCCAGCGAGCATCCGTCAGCGACCGGGCGCCGGCAGCTGCGACACGACGCCGCAGCGGCCGCGCCGTCACATTCCGGCGTAGTTCGGGCCACCGCCGCCCTGCGGCGTCACCCAGACGATGTTCTGGGTGGGGTCCTTGATGTCACATGTCTTGCAGTGCACGCAGTTCTGCGCGTTGATCTGCAGGCGCGTCTGTTCGCCGCTGCCGACGAACTCGTAGACCCCGGCCGGGCAGTAACGCGCTTCCGGACCACCGTACCTGGCCAGGTTCACCTCCACTGGGATGCGTGCATCCTTCAGCGTCAGGTGGCTGGGCTGGTCTTCTTCGTGATTGGTGCTGCTGAGGAAGACCGAGCTGAGGCGGTCGAAGGTCAGCACGCCATCCGGCTTCGGATACTCGATCCGCGCATGCTGGGCCGCAGGCTCCAGGCAGGCATGGTCGGGGGTGGTGCGATGCAGGGTCCACGGTGCGTTGCGGATGCCCAGCTTGGGCAACAGCCACTGCTCGATGCCGGTCATCAGCGTGGCCACGGTCTGGCCCTTCTTGAACCACTGCTTGAAGTTCTTGGCCTGCTGCAGTTCGGTATGCAGCCAGCTGGCTTCGAACGCCTGCGGATAGGCGACCAGTTCATCATGCTGGCGACCTGCGGCGAGTGCATCGAACGCTGCATCCGCAGCCAGCATGCCGGTCTTGAGCGCGGCATGGCTGCCCTTGATGCGGCTGGCGTTGAGGTAGCCCGCCTCGCAGCCGACCAGCGCGCCACCGGGGAAGACGGTCTTGGGCAATGACAACAGGCCACCGGCGGTGATCGCGCGCGCGCCATAGCCGATGCGCTTGCCGCCTTCCAGGTAGCGCCGGATCGACGGGTGCGTCTTGAAGCGCTGGAATTCCTCGAACGGGCTCAACCACGGGTTGCGGTAGTCCAGGCCGACCACGTAGCCGATGGAGACTTTGCCGCCCTCGGCGTGGTACAGGAAGGCGCCGCCGTAGGTGCTGCCATCCAGTGGCCAGCCGGCCGCGTGGACCACCAGGCCGGGCTCGTGCAGCGCCGGGTCGATCTGCCACAGCTCCTTGATGCCGATGCCGTAGGACTGCGGATCCTTGCCCTCATCAAGCGCATAGCGCGCGATCAGCTGGCGGCCCAGGTGGCCGCGCGAGCCTTCGGCGAAGATCGTGTAGCGCGCCTGCAGGGCCATGCCCCGCTCGAAATTCGGACCACGGGTGCCATCCTTTTCGATGCCCATGTCGCCGGTGGCCACGCCGATCACTTCGCCCGCTTCGCCGTACAGCACTTCAGCGGCGGCGAAACCGGGGAAGATCGCGACCTCCAGGGCCTCGGCCTGCTGCGCCAGCCAGCGACCGACCTCGCCCAGGCTGACGATGTAGTTGCCTTCGTTGTGGAAGCATTCGGGCAGCAGCGGCTTGGGCGTGGCGCGCGCGCCCGTCTCGCTCAGGAACAGGAACTCGTCGCGGGTGACCTTCTGCTTCAGCGGTGCGCCACGCTCGGCCCAGTCCGGGAACAGCTCGGCCAGCGCACGGGGGTCCATCACCGCGCCGGACAACAGGTGGGCACCGGGCTCGGAGCCCTTTTCGAGCACGCACACGGAAAGCTCGGTGCCGGCTTCGATCGCGCGCTGGCGGAGGCGGATGGCGGTCGCCAGTCCAGCCGGACCGGCGCCGACGATCACGACGTCGAATTCCATTACTTCACGTGCTGGCAGTTCAGTGGCTTCAGCGCTCATGGATCACCTGACTATTGGGTAGGCCGCCGGGACGCGGGGCGGCGGTTGCCTGGAAGAACGCGCGTGCTGCCACGGCGAAACGATGTTTGAATCCATCAGGTTAACGGGTGTCCGCTCTGTCGGCCAGTTGGCCCGCATCATGTGGGCGGGCACGTCGAAGCGCCGTAGATGCCGCGCTGCGGATGCTGCACTGCATCACCTGGAAGCACACAGGGGTGTCGCGTTCGAAGCGTGATGTTGGTGGCGTTATAGCAGCCGAAGAATGCGTCTGCGGGCTCGATGCTTTGTTCAGAACGAAGACGTTTTTGAGCAGGCCATCGCCCACCGCAACTGCCTGTTTTTCCTAGGCTGGAAGCGTCCCGTCAGCGCGTGGAATGTGCGATGGCCCACCGACTCCAGCTTTGTGATACGACGCCACTCCATGCGGTGTACTGCAGGCAGGCGTCGGTCCACGCGATGCTGGTGCAGGTGCTTCGTTGCGTTGTTGCCTGCCTCGCCGGCACGCACGGCGCCTGCATGCGCTGCACGCCGCTGCATTTCTCCACCCAGAAGCTGCCGCCGGAAAAATTCGGCGAACTTGACCGCCAGCTCGCGGGACAGCAGGCTGGTCTGAATGCCCTGACCGTGGAGGAGTATCTCGCGGCGCGAGCGCGCTTCAGCCCGCGAGAGCGGGATGGGCGTGTAGCCAGGCGCGCCCGGACTTCGTGGCGATGCAAGCTGGCCGCATCGCATGCGGCGGCGCTGGAAGAGGCGGGCTGCAGTGCCGACGAGGCCGCTGCCCGAGGGGCGGCGCTGGCTGACCGGCAGATGCGCAGCCTGCATGCGCTGCACAACCCCGACCGCGTGGTCGGCGGGCACGACGTCATCGCGGATTTCGGCGACGGGCAGGTCAACGCCACCATCGGCCGCCAATGGATCCTGACGCGGTGCGACCAGCTCTCGCGCGTGGGGCACCTGGATGCGGCAGCCGCGTCGGTGCCGGCTGCAGCACGCTCCACTACGTTCATGAACGGCTGGCTGCTGCGTGAGGAGCCGGACGTCTCGACGCCCTCCTGACCTGCGGCCCACAATAGCGGCTGTTGCCGCCGACGAGTGGGGTGTGTTCGATGCGCCTGGACCCCTGTGATCTGTTCGATATCCGTGCCCTGCTCAGCGAGGAGGAGCGCGCGGTGCAGGACAGCGTGGCGCGCTTCACGGATGAGCGCGTCCTGCCGATCATTGGCGACTGTTTCGACGAAGGCCGTTTTCCCGCCGAACTGATACCGGAGATCGCAGCGCTGGGCCTGCTGGGTGCTACGTTGCCCACGCCCTTGGGCGGAGGTGGGCTGGATGCCGTGGCCTACGGACTGATCTGCCAGGAGCTTGAGCGCGGCGACTCCGGGCTGCGCAGCTTCGTTTCGGTGCAGAGTTCGTTGTGCATGTATCCGATCTTCGCTTATGGCAGCGACGACCAGCAGGCGCGTTGGCTCCCGGCGATGGCGCGCGGTGAAGTGATCGGCTGTTTCGGTCTTACTGAAGCCCACGGCGGCTCGGATCCATCGAGCATGAAGACCCATGCCATCCGCGATGGCGCCGACTGGCGGCTGAGTGGCAGCAAGATGTGGATCACCAACGCGCCCATCGCCGACCTAGCGATTGTCTGGGCGCAGACCGAGGCAGGGGTGCAGGGCTTTCTACTGGAGCGCGGCATGGCCGGCTTCAGCGTGCAGGAGATCCAGCGCAAGATGAGCCTGCGCGCTTCTTCAACCGGCGCGCTGTTCTTCGATCAGGTGCGCGTGCCGGAGGCCAACCGGCTGGCGCGGGTGGTCGGCATGAAGGGGCCGCTGGGTTGCCTGACCCAGGCCCGCTTCGGCATCAGCTGGGGCCCGATCGGGGCGGCGGTCGGGTGCCTGCGCGAGGCTCTCGGCTATGCCGGGGAACGTGAGCTTTTCGGCCGGCCGCTGGCGGCCACGCAGAGTGCGCAGCTGAAGCTGGCGGACATGGCGCGGCGGATCACCACGGCGCAGCTGCTGGCGCTGCAGCTGGGACGGCTGAAGGAGGCGGGCAGGATGCAGCCCCAGCAGGTCAGCCTGGCGAAGTGGAACAACGTACGGATGGCGATCGACATCGCGCGCGCATGCAGGGACCTGCTGGGCGCGGCGGGCATCACCACCGACTTCGCGGCGATGCGCCACGCGTCGAACCTGGAATCGGTGCTGACCTACGAAGGCACCGAGACGGTCCACCAGCTTGTGATCGGCCGCGAACTGACCGGATTCAACGCCTTCTGAGTTTTTTCTCCCGCCCGGCCGGCGACAGCCGACGGAAGCTGTGTATCCGATGGGTCAGGCGCCGCCTGCAAACCCGTGTTGGCGCCAGGCCTCGTACATCACCACGGCCACCGTATTGGACAGGTTCAAGCTGCGGTTTCCGGGCTGCATCGGCAGCCGAAGCCGCTGGCCATCGGGCAATCCATCCAGCACTTCCTGCGGCAGCCCCCGGCTTTCCGGACCGAACAGGAAGGCATCACCGTCGCTGAACGCCACCGTGTCATGACGTACGCTGGCGCGCGTGCTCAGTGCGAACAGCCGCGTGGGTGCGATGCGGGCCAGGGCCGTATCCAGATCCGGGTGGACCTGCAGGCGGGAATACTCGTGGTAGTCCAGGCCGGCGCGCTTGAGCTGCTTGTCATCCAGTGTGAACCCGAGCGGCTCGACCAGATGCAGCTGCGCGCCTGTGTTGGCGCAGAGGCGTATGACATTGCCCGTGTTGGGCGGAATTTCGGGCTGGAACAGCACGACGTGGAACGTAGGAAGCTGGTTCATGCGCGCAGTGTAATGCGGTGCCGGCGGAGGCTGCCGGGTCCTGCGGGTGGACGGACCCGGCGTCAGGCGTGGAGCAGGGGCAGCACGGTCAGGCGTGGCATCCGCCCGTCGCTCACGGGCGAACCAGGACGACAGCGGTTTCCATCGCCAGCGCGGCCAGATCGGCCTGGCTCGGACGCACGGTCACGGCCGGCAGATTGATGACCACACGGTCTGCCAACGCAGTCGCCGCGTTGCCCAGCGCGAGGGCATAGCGCTCGGCCTGCAGTTCTGCGGCCAGGGCGACCTTCTGCTCGAGGCTGGGACGCACTTCCACAGCGGCCAGCGTCGTGATCGGCGCATCCGCAGCGCCGGCAACCACTGCGCCGGGCGACGCAAGCTGCTCGCTGCTGGGACGCACCTGCACGGCCGGCAGGGTAGGAATGCCGCTGCTGCGCTCCCAGGCCTGCTGCGCCAGCTGGTCAGCGGCGGGCAGGACCTGCACGGTCTGCAGCGTGGGAATGGAAGCGGCGTGCACCGACGAAACAACCGCGGTACCGGCAATCAGGGCGATGGCGATGGCGATGGTCTTGGTGTTCATGGCGGGCCTGTTTAGTGTTCGTGCGGAGTGGTGTGGTAGTAAGGTAGTACACCGGATCGGCTGGCGCAAGTGTCGCTGGCAGAAACGGTATATTGTTCAGCTTGCAGTCAGGTTGTGCGGTCCGAGCAGTTGCCTGCGGTAATGACGCAGCAATCCCCGTGCCAATTTTTGTTCGAATAGAATCAATGACTTGACGGGGTCGATAGTGTCCGCTGTCCGGACAGTTGTCCGTCGTGCCGGGCATAGGGCCGCAGGCAACCGCAGGCGACCGCAGGCGATCGCACCGATCCACGGAGCCGGCTGCAGCGCCGGCCTGTGACCCATGGCGGATGCCGCCGGGTCGAGCCACGCGCTACGATCAGGCTTCATCTAGATGACCAAGGATCCGGAATGACGTCCCGACTGCGCCCCCGCACCGCGCTGCTTGCTGTTGCCCTCGCCGCTGCACTGGGGGGACTGGCGCCCGCGCCATTGCTTGCCAAGCCGGCCGCAGCCGCCGGGGTCGACATTCCGTTCGAGCAGTTCACCCTGCCCAATGGTCTGCGCGTCGTCGTCCACACCGACCGCAAGGCGCCCATCGTGGCGGTCAACGTCTGGTACCACGTAGGCAGCAAGGACGAGCCCGCAGGCCGTACCGGCTTCGCGCACCTGTTCGAACATCTGATGTTCCAGCGCAGCGAAAACCATGACGGCGAGTATTTCGAACCCTTCAAGCAGGTCGGCGCCACTGGCCAGAACGGCACGACCAATACCGACCGCACCAACTATTTCGAGAACGTGCCCACCACCGCGCTGGACATGGCGCTGTGGATGGAATCGGACCGCATGGGTCACCTGCTGGGTGCGATCGACCAGGCCGCACTGGACGAGCAGCGCGGCGTGGTGCAGAACGAAAAGCGCCAGGGAGAGAACCAGCCCTATGGCCAGGTGTGGACGCAGCTCAACCGCGCGCTGTACCCCAAGGGCCATCCGTATCACCACAGCGTGATCGGGTCGATGAACGACCTCAACGCGGCCTCGCTTGACGACGTCAAGACCTGGTTCCGCACCTGGTATGGCCCGAACAACGCGGTGCTGGTGCTGGCCGGAGACATCGATCTGGCCACGGCCAAGGAAAAGGCGGCACGCTACTTCGGCAGCATCCCGGCCGGTCCCAGCATGGCGCAGCCGAAGGTCGACGTCGCCGTGCGCCCGGCCGACACCCGCGAGGTCATGACCGACAAGGTGCCGCAGGTCCGCATCTATCGCGCCTGGAACGTGGCCCAGGTCGGTACGGAGGACATCGACCAGCTGCAGCTGCTCGGCCAGGTGCTGGGCGGTGCAAAATCCTCGCGCCTGAGCCGGCGCCTGGAACACGAAGAGAACCTGGTCGACAACGTCAGCGCCGGTGCCTATGCCTCGCAGCTGGGCTCCAATTTCATGGTCATGGCGACGGTCAAGCAGGGTGTCGACCCCGCCCGGGTGGAAACGATCATCGATGAGGAGATCGACCGCCTCGTCGCCGAGGGTCCGACCGCCGACGAACTGTCCCGCGCCAAGACCGCCTTCCGTGCCAGCTTCATCCGCGGCATCGAGCGCATCGGTGGCTTCGGCGGCAAGGCCGACGCACTGGCGGAGTGCACCGTCTATACCGGCGATCCCGGCTGCTTCCGTGATTCGTTGAAGAACATCGACGGCGCCCGCGTCGCCGATCTGCGCTCGGTCGGCGGCAAATGGCTGGGTACCGGCAGCCATACGCTGGTCGTCGAGCCGGGTCCGCGCGTGGCGCTTGAAGAAGAACCTTCGCAGAGCCCGAAGCCGTTCGAGCTGCCCCCGGTCGACGCTAAGTTCACCGCGCTGCCGGCCCAGGTGGACCGCAGCACCGGCGTGCCGCAGACCCGCGAGTTCCCACAACTCAAGTTCCCCGAACTGCAGCGCGCGACCCTGAAGAACGGCACGCGGGTGATCCTGGCCGAGCGTCATGAGATTCCGGTGGTGCAGTTCAGCTATCAGTTCCCCGGCGGCTTCAGTGCCGACCAGGACCGCAAGCCGGGCACCGCCAACTTCGCGATGGGGCTGATGACGGAAGGCGCCGGCAAGCTGGGCTCGCTCGCGCTGGCAGATGCTGCCGATGCGCTCGGCGCAGACCTCAGTGCCTCGGCCGGCCTGGACTTCAGCACGGTCGATCTCTCCGCGCTGAAGGAAAACCTCGCGCCGTCGCTGGACCTGTACGCCACCGTGCTGCGCCAGCCGCGCTTCGATCAGTCCGAGATCGACCGTGTCAAGGGCAGCTGGATCGCCGGCATCGCCCAGGAAAAAGCCAACCCCACCGCGTCGGCGATGCGCGTGCTGCCGCCGTTGCTGTATGGCAAGGGCCATCCGTACGCCATTCCGTTCACCGGCAGCGGCGACGAAGCTGCCATTGCCAGCCTGACGCGCGACGAGCTGGTGGACTTCCACCGCGACTGGCTGCGTCCGGAGGAGGGCACGCTGATCGTGGTGGGCGACACCACGCTGAAGGAAATCGTGCCGCTGCTGAACCGTCAGTTGGGCGACTGGAAGAGTGAAGGCCCCGCGCCCAAGGTCAAGGCAGCCGTCGACGTTGCCCTGCCCACCGGCCCGCGCGTGTTCCTGATCGACCAGCCCGGTGCCGTGCAGGCCAACCTGTTCGCCGGCCAGGTCGTGCCCTCTTCGGTTGACCCGGGGTCGGTCCGCTTCGACATCGCCAATGGCGTGCTCGGTGGCGACTTCACTTCACGCCTCAACATGAATCTGCGCGAGGAGAAGCACTGGTCCTATGGCGCCCGCAGCAGCGCCAGCAGCACCGTCGGCCAGCGGCCGTGGATGGCGATGGCGCCGGTGCAGATCGACAAGACCGGTCCGGCACTGGCGGAGATGCGCAAGGAGATCGCGGAGTTCGCCAGCGGCAGCAAGCCGGCATCTGCAGCGGAAGTGCAGCGCATCCGCAACATCCAGACGCTCAGCCTTCCGGGCGCGTATGAAACGGCCAGCTCGGTGCTGGGCACGATCGGCAGCCTGGTGCAGTTCCAGCGTCCGGACGACTACGTCTTCCAGCGCAAGGCGGCGATCGAAGCAATGACGCCGGCACAGGTGCAACAGGCCGCTTCGGCGATCAAGCCGGACGCGCTGACCTGGGTGGTGGTGGGCGACCTGAAGCAGACCGAGGCCCCGGTGCGCGCGCTGAAACTGGGCGAAGTCAGCATCATCGACGCCGACGGCAACCCGGTGAAATCCGCAAAGTAAGGTAGTGACGGCCGCTGGCCGTCACATCCAACCTGGCGGGTGGCAACCGTTGGTCGCCACCCGCCACACCGTCACTTCGCCGCCGGCTCGTTGACGATCGCTTCCAGATCCTTCTGCAGGTCCGCGAACAGCGGCTGCATGCGGGCCTGGATCGCCACCATCACGTTCTGCATCAGCGCCGGGGTCTTGTCGAGCAGGCTCTGTCCGGCCGAACTCTCGTAGAACTCGGCCATTGCAAGCACGTCTTCCTTGCTGAAGGTCTGCTTGTACAGGTCCACGTACATCGGTCGCAGCTGCTGCCAGGACAGTGCCTGGCGCAGGGTCTGTGCGGTGCGCGCCTGGATGCGCTGCAGCTGCTCCTGCTGCTGCGGCGTCAACTGGCGCTGGCGGGTCACCTGTTCGAACTGCTGGCGCTGCATGGTCTCGATCTGCGGCAGCATCGAATCCAGCATGGCCTGTGCGCGCGAGGCCGACAGCAGGCGGTTGATGTCGCCGTCGGAAGGCGGCGCAGCCAGCGCGGGCGCGGAGGCGAGGGCGAGCACCAGCAGCAGGGCGCTGCGGTGCAGTCGGCGGGGAAGGCGGATCATGCGGACGTCCTGTATGGATGATGCCGCCAGCATACCCCCGGCAACGGCGAAGGCGGCGTGTTGGGAACCTGATCACAGCGGTACGCTCCGCGATACCGACAGCCAACCGTCACCGCCTACCGGTACACTACGCCCATGGGTATGGGGCCGGTCGTCATTTCAGCGCAGCTTGTGATCCCCGACGACGAACTCGTCGAGCGGTTCGTGCGCGCCAGTGGCGCAGGGGGCCAGAACGTCAACAAGGTGTCGACGGCGGTGGAGCTGAGGTTCGACCTCGCCGGCTCGCCGTCGCTGCCCGAGCCGTTGCGCGCGCGCCTGCTGGTGCGCCGCGACCGGCGCGTCACCGGCGAAGGCGTGCTGGTGATCGATGCGCAGCGTTTCCGTACCCAGGACCGCAACCGCGAGGATGCGCGCGAGCGGCTGGCCGAGTTCATCCGGGCAGGGTTGAGCGTGCCCAAACCGCGCAAGGCCACCAAACCAACCTATGGGTCGACCCTGCGTCGCCTGGACGCCAAGAAAGGCCGCGCGCAGGTCAAGCGCGGCCGCACAACCCGCAACTGGGAGTAAGCCTTGAACCACCCCGCACCGCTGCTGCCGCCCGTGCCGCCGAACATGCCGCAGGTCAAGCCGAACGCCTTCATCCGCTGGATCGCACGCAGCGCCCTGCGCCTGCGCGGCTGGAGAGTGGTCGGCACGCTGCCCGACGTGCCCAAGGTCGTGATGATCATCGCCCCGCATTCGTCCAACTGGGACGGTTATTGGGGCATGGCAGTGAAGCTGGCGCTCGGCCTGGACGTGCGGGTGCTGGGCAAGGCCTCGTTGTTCTGGTGGCCGCTGGGGCCGTTGCTGCGCAGGCTGGGCGTGATCCCGCTGGACCGCAGTTCGCCGCAGGGCACGGTGGAGCAGGCGGTATCGGTGATCCGCCGCTCGGAAAAGATGTGGTACGCCATCACCCCGGAGGGCACGCGGAAGAAGGTGACCCACTGGAAAGCCGGCTTCCTGAAGATCGCGCGGATGGCCGACGTGCCGATCCTGGCCGCCTACTTCAACTACCCGGACAAGACCGTCGGCTTTGGCCCGCTGTTCCATGCCACCGGTGACGACGCAGCCGACATGGCCGCGATCCGTGCGTATTACCGCCCATGGGTGGGCAAGACCCGCGGCACCGTCTGACGCGCCCATCCCAGGCAGGACACGCGCCACGTCCGGCACATGCTGGCGCGTGGCGGTCGGAGTACGCTGGAAGGCTGGCGGTCGGTCCCGATCGCCCTTCCAGGAGTGTTTCTGCATGTCACGTACCGTCATCCTGGCCGCCGCCATAAGCCTGGCGCTGGCTGCCTGTTCCGGCAAGGAGTCCACCCCCGTGTCCGAAGCCCAGAATGCGCCGGCCCAGCAGCCGGCCGACGCCTCGACCAACCCGCTGCTGAGCGCCAGTACGCTGCCCTTCCAGGCGCCGCCGTTCGACAGGATCCAGGACAGCGACTACCTGCCGGCGTTCGAGGAAGGCATGCGCCAGCACCTCGCTGAAGTGCGCACCATTGCCGACAGCAGCGAGCCAGCGACCTTCGACAACACCATCGTGGCGATGGAACGCGGCGGCGAGACGCTGGGCCGGGTCTCGCGCATCTTCTTCGGCCTGGTGCAGGCCGATACCAACGAAGCGCGACAGAAGATCCAGGAAGAGGTGGCACCGAAGCTGGCCGCGCACCAGGACGAGATCAACCTGGACCCCAAGCTGTTCGCGCGGGTGAAGTCGCTGTACGACCAGCGGGCATCGTTGGGCCTGGATCCGGTGCAGACGCGCCTGGTCGAGCACTACTACGACGGCATGGTGCGCGCTGGTGCGCAGCTCAACGAGGCCGACAAGGCCAGCCTGCGCAAGCTCAACGTGGAAGAAACCACGTTGTCCACCCAGTTCCACACCCGCCTGGTCGCGGCGACGGCGGCCGCGGCTGTCGTGGTGGATGACAAGGCCAGGCTTGCCGGCCTGAGCGAGGATGCGATCGCCACGGCCGGGGCCGATGCCGCCGCGCGCAAGCTGGAAGGCAAGTTCCTGCTTCCGCTGCAGAACACCACGCAGCAGCCGGTGCTGGGCTCGCTGAGCAACCGCGAGCAGCGTGCCGCCGTGCTGGAGGCCTCCGAAACCCGTGCCCAGCGCGGAGATGCCAACGACACCCGCGACACCGTCAAGCGCCTGGCCCAGCTTCGCGCGCAGAAGGCCAAGCTGCTTGGCTTTGAAACGTATGCCGACTACAACCTCGGCGACCAGATGGCCAAGACCCCGGCGGCCGCGCTCAAGCTGCTGACCGACACCGTGCCGGCCGCCACCGCCAAGGCACGCGCCGAAGCGGCGGACATCCAGAAGGTCATCGACGCCCAGAACGGTGGGTTCAAGCTGGCCGCATCGGACTGGGACTTCTATGCCGAGCAGGTCCGCAAGGCGAAGTACGATCTGGACGAATCGCAGATCAAGCCCTACTTCGAGCTGGACAACGTGCTGCAGAACGGCGTCTTCTACGCCGCGACCCAGCTCTACGGCATCACCTTCAAGCCGCGCACCGACATCCCGACCTACCACCCGGACATGAAGGTGTACGAGGTGTTCGACAAGGACGGCACCTCGCTGGCGCTGTTCTACACCGATTACTTCAAGCGTGACAGCAAGTCCGGCGGCGCCTGGATGGACGTGTTCGTCGAACAGGACGGCCTGACCGGTGCCAAGCCGGTGGTCTACAACGTGTGCAACTTCACCAAGCCGGCCGCCGGCCAGCCCGCGCTGCTCAGCTTCGACGACGTCACCACGCTGTTCCACGAGTTCGGCCACGCACTGCACGGCATGTTCTCCAACGTGAAGTATCCGTCGATCGCCGGCACCAGCACCTCGCGCGATTTCGTCGAGTTCCCGTCGCAGTTCAACGAGCACTGGGCGCTGGACCCGAAGGTGTTCGCGAACTACGCCAAGAACTACAAGACCGGCGAGCCGATGCCGCAGGAGCTGGTCGACAAGATCCTGAAGGCGCGCAGCTTCAACCAGGGCTATGCCACGACCGAATACCTGTCGGCGGCACTGCTGGACCTGGCCTGGCACACGCAGAAGGCCGACGCCCCGTTGCAGGACGTAGGCACGTTTGAAGCGGCCGCGCTGAAGAAGTTCAACGTCGACCTGGCGCAGGTGCCGCCGCGCTATCGCACGACCTACTTCGACCACATCTGGGGCGGTGGCTATTCGGCCGGCTACTACGCCTATTTCTGGGCGGAGGTGCTGGACCACGACGCCTTCCAGTGGTTCAAGGAAAACGGTGGCCTGACCGCAGCCAACGGCCAGCAGTTCCGCGACAAGGTGCTGTCGCGCGGCAACAGCGTGGAGCTCAGCCAGCTCTACCGCGATTTCCGCGGCAAGGATCCGTCGGTGGAACCGCTGCTGGAGTTCCGCGGCCTGAAGTGAGTTGAAACGAACGGCGGGCGCAACCCCGCCGTTCTGCTTTTCCACCCCGCTAGCGCCGACCCATGGTCGGCGGCTCCTCGCCCCGGCAGCGCGATGCCTGGCACACGCCGCGCCCGCGCTCGCCGAGCGTGGCTCGGCCCTGGAGTGTCGACGCTCGAACATCGCAACCTGTTGATGCAGCGGCCTACGTTCCCACGTGCACGCGTTCGGCGCGCTCGGCCAGCCCGAGATGATCCAGCGCGATATCCAGCGCCAGCACGTAACTCTGCGCACCGTACCCTGACGCGATCCCCAGCCTCTGGCCGGTACCTGCCGGCAGACACGGCTCGGCCACGGCGCCGTCGTCATGGACTTCCACATAGGCGTTGTGCAGGTGCGGCAACAGCCGCTGCAGGCGCATGCTGTGCGCGCAGGCACCCGGATCCAGCAAGGTCACCTCACCGCGTGCATGGTCGGCCACGCGCAACGCATCGAGCAGTTCCTGTTCGGAGCCGCATGCGCGGATGGCCACGCTGGTGCCGGCATCTACCGCACGGTGCACCAGCGTTTTCAGTACGAGCGCCGGCAGCGGCTCGGCGGTGCGGACCAGGGCACCGGATGCTTCCGGGCCGCGGATGATGAAGATCGACATGGCTCAGCGCCTGTGGGGAAGCGCCGGAGGCGCGGTGGGCACACGATGCGCGTGCCGCCCATAACATCTCCATGGCGCGCAACGCCACCGCATGTAAATTCTCCGTAGCAGTGGAGGATCCAGAGGAACCGGATGGCCGATTCCGCTGTCTTATCGCCTACACCTCCCGGATCTTCGCCATGGATGCCATCGCCCGAACCCCCGCCACCCGACGCGCGCTGCACTGGCTGAAGAAGGAAGCCCTGCCGCTGCTGATGATGCTTGGCCTGCTGGCTGCCGCGCGCGATACCTTGGCCAACCACTACGTGGTGCCCAGCGGTTCGATGCAGCCCACGCTCGAACCGGGTGACCGTGTGATAGTGGACATGCGCGCCTATGGACTGCGCCTGCCGTTCACCGGGCACGCGCTGCTCGGCGTCGGCACGCCGCAGCGCGGAGAAGTGGCAGTGTTCGACTCGCCGGCCGATGGCACTCGGCTGATCAAGCGCGTGGTGGCCGTCGCCGGTGACCGCGTGGACGTGCGCGACGGCCATCTCAGCATCAACGGCCAGCCACTGCAGCAGGCAGGCAACCCCGCAGTGGAACTGTTCGGCAGCCGTGTCGCGAAGCTCGGCCTGGACATGGGCGGCGGTCCGGACGTGCAGGGCATGGTGGTGCCGGCCGGCAGACTGCTGGTGATGGGTGACCACCGTGGCAACAGCTTCGACGGTCGCTTTTTCGGTTTCGTCGACGCCGACAAGGTCTACGGCAAGGCCGTCGCTGTGTACTACCGCCGCGGCGAAGGCCTGGAGTGGCTGCACCTCTGAACCCCTGGAAGTGACAGCCGCTGGCCGTCAGCCTTCAGCTGTTGCTGTTCAAGACGTAACACATATCAATCCGTACCCATCAGGTTATGGATCGACTGGATGGAGGGGGCTAGCCTGACCACCTCCCCCTCCCGGGCCTGTTGCTCCGGCCACTGCGATTCCATGAACGGCGACACCGCGGCCGCCCTCGAGCGCCGTCTCCCCCACAGCGCGCCGACCCCGGCCCACCCAACCCACATCGAGCAAGGCACGCCGGCGTTCCGGCGGACTGCGATGGCGCTGTTCCTTGCCGGCTTCTCCACCTTCGGCCTGCTGTACACCGTGCAGCCGCTGCTGCCGGAATTCAGCCGGCACTTCGGCGTGACTGCCGCCAACAGCGCGCTTGCGCTTTCGCTCAGCACCGGGCTGCTGGCGGTGATGATGCTGGTTGCCGGCCTGGTGTCCGACCGCGTCGGCCGCCGCAACGTGATGATCTCCGCACTGCTGGCGTCTACTGTCCTGTCCGGCGCCAGCGCACTGGTGGACGACTGGACCACCCTGCTGGTGCTGCGCGCGCTGCTGGGCGTGGCGCTGAGCGGCGTGCCTGCGGTGGCGATGACCTATCTGGTGGAGGAAATGGACAGTCGCGCGATGGGCCTGGCGATGGGCTTGTACATCGGCGGCAATGCGGTGGGCGGCATGAGCGGGCGCCTGATCGCCGGCATCGTGGCCGACCATTGGGGATGGCGCTGGGGCATCGGTGCGGTGTCGTTGATCGCTGTTGCCGGCACCCTGCTGCTGTGGGTGCAGCTTCCCGCGTCGCGGCACTTCCACAGCCGCCGTGGCGGGCTGCGCGGGCTCCCGGCGCGCTGGCGCGCACTGTTCGCCGATCCCGGGCTGCCGTGGTTGTTCGTCACCGCATTCGTGCTGATGGGGGTGTTCGTCACCACCTACAACTACCTGGGCTATCACCTGCTGGCACCCCCTTACCGGCTCAGCCAGACCGTGGTCGGCCTGATCTTCAGCGTCTACCTGGTGGGCACGTTCAGCTCGGCCTGGATGGGCCAGCAGGCCGCCCGCCATGGTCGCGGCCGCGTGTTGTCGATCAGCTATGGGCTGATCATCACCGGCATCGTGCTGCTGGTGCTGCCGTGGTTAGGGACGATGGCCATCGGCATCGCGTTGCTGACCTTCGGCTTCTTCGGTGCCCATTCGGTAGCGAGCAGCTGGGTGGGCAGTCGCGCTGGCGCCAACCGCGCCGAGGCCTCGGCGTTGTATCTGTTTGCGTACTACCTGGGCTCCAGCGTGCTGGGAGTGACCGGTGGCTTCGCCTATACCGCGTGGGGCTGGACCGGCGTCTGCGCGTTCACCGGTGCTCTCTCGCTGATCGGCATCGGCATCGCACGCCGCCTGTGGCGCCGTGATCCTGCCTGAGGGAGGGAAGGCCGCTGGCCGTCAGCGATCCAACATCCACGGTAGTGACGGCCGCTGGCCGTCAACGATCCAACATCCACGGTAGTG
>JAZBLM010000010.1:0-50494 GCA_037033225.1 Pseudomonadota bacterium | reverse complement strand
TCGGGTCGTACACCTTGCGGAACTGCTCCGGCTTGACGCTGGCCTTGACCACCGCGTCGATCTCCTCGTCGCTGGGCCACAGGTCCTTGAGCGTGACCGGATTGCCCTGCGCGTCCAGCCCCAATGCATCCTTTTCGATATCGAAGCGGACGGTGCCGGCAATCGCGTACGCCACCACAAGCGCCGGCGACGCCAGGAAAGCCTGCTTGGCATACGGATGGATGCGGCCGTCGAAGTTGCGGTTGCCTGACAGCACAGCCGTGGCATACAGGTCGCGGTCGATGATCTCCTGCTGGATGGCCGGATCAAGCGCACCACTCATCCCGTTGCAGGTGGTGCAGGCGAAGCCGACGATGCCGAACCCCAGCTGTTCCAGCTCACCCAGCAGCCCGGCCTCTTCCAGGTACAGCTGCACGGCCTTCGAGCCCGGTGCCAGCGAGCTCTTCACCCAGGGTTTGCGCTCCAGCCCGGCACGATTGGCATTGCGCGCCAGCAGCGCCGCACCGATGACGTTGCGCGGGTTGCTGGTATTGGTGCAGCTGGTGATGGCGGCGATGATCACCGCGCCGTCGGGCATCAGCCCGGTCGACTGCTCGATCCGGCCGCTGGCCAGCTTCGCCTCGTCGGCGATACCGCGTGCAGCCAGCTCACTGGTGGCCACGCGCTTGTGCGGATTGGATGGCCCGGCCATGTTGCGCACCACGCTGGACAGGTCGAACTGCAGCACGCGCTCGTAGCGCACCTGCGACAGATCGTCCGACCACAGTCCGGCCGCCTTGGCGTAGGTCTCCACCAGCTGCACCTGCGATTCCTCGCGGCCGGTCAGGCGCAGGTAATCCAGGGTCTGCTGGTCGATGGAGAACATCGCCGCGGTGGCGCCGAACTCCGGGGTCATGTTGGAGATGGTGGCGCGGTCGCCGATGCTCAGCGCGCGGGCGCCCTCGCCGAAGAATTCGATCCACGCGCCGACCACGCGCGCGGCGCGCAGGAACTCGGTCAGTGCCAGCACCAGGTCGGTACAGGTGATGCCCGGCTGCGGACGGCCGGTGAGCTCGACACCGATGATGTCAGGAAGGCGCATCCACGAGGCGCGGCCGAGCATCACGCTTTCTGCTTCCAGTCCGCCGACCCCGATGGCGATCACGCCCAGGGCATCCACATGCGGGGTATGACTGTCGGTACCCACGCAGGTATCCGGGAAGGCGACGCCATCGCGCACCTGCACCACCGGGGACATTTTCTCCAGGTTGATCTGGTGCATGATGCCGTTGCCCGGCGGGATCACGTCCACGTTCTTGAACGCCTTGCGCGTCCAGTTGATGAAGTGGAAGCGATCCTCGTTGCGACGGTCCTCGATGGCGCGGTTGCGTTCGAAGGCCGCCTTGTCGAATCCCGGGTGTTCCACGGCCAGCGAATGATCGACGATCAGCTGGGTGGGAACCACCGGGTTGATCTGCGCCGGGTCCCCGCCGGCATCGGCGATCGCATCACGCAGGCCGGCGAGGTCGACCAGGGCGGTCTGGCCGAGGATGTCATGGCACACCACACGGGCCGGGAACCACGGGAAATCGAGGTCCTGGCGGCGCTCGATCAGCTGCCGCAACGAGGCGTCCAGGGTGGCGGGGTCGCAGCGACGCACCAGGTTTTCCGCCAGCACGCGCGAGGTATATGGCAGCGTGGCATAGGCGCCGGGCTGGATCGCATCGACCGCTGCCCGGGTATCGAAATAGTCCAGCGCGGTGCCGGGGAGGTTCTTGCGGTACGACTCGTTCATCATGGGGCTGGTCATGGCTGGCTCTTGGACGTTGGCGGGCCGGGCATCGCGTTACCGGCAGGGACGGCATTGCGAAGCCACAACGGAACCGGGACGGCAATGCCGTCCCGCTCCGCCCGGCACCCTGCGCGAGGGTTCCGGGTGATGCATCAGACGCGCTTGTCGATCGGCACGAATGCCTGGTCTTCCGGGCCGGTGTAGTTGGCGCTGGGACGGATGATCTTGCCGTCGATGCGCTGCTCGATGATGTGGGCGCTCCAGCCGGAGGTGCGCGCGATCACGAACAGCGGAGTGAACATCGCGGTCGGCACGCCCATCATGTGATAACTGACCGCACTGAACCAGTCCAGGTTGGGGAACATCTTCTTGATGTCCCACATCACCGTTTCCAGCCGCTCGGCGATGTCGTACATCTTCAGGCTGGACTGTTCTTCGGACAGTTCGCGGGCCACGTCCTTGATCACCTTGTTGCGCGGGTCGGACACCGTGTAGACCGGATGGCCGAAGCCAATCACCACTTCCTTGCGCTCGACGCGGGCCTTGATGTCGGCCTCGGCTTCGTCGGCGTTGTCGTAGCGTTTCTGAACCTCGAACGCCACTTCGTTGGCGCCGCCGTGCTTGGGCCCACGCAGTGCGCCGATGCCACCGGCGATGGCGCTGTACATGTCACTTCCGGTACCGGCAATCACGCGGCAGGCAAAGGTCGATGCATTGAACTCATGCTCGGCGTACAGGATCAGGGAGGTGTGCATCGCCTTGACCCAGGAATCCTGCGGCTTCTCGCCGTGCAGCAGGTGCAGGAAGTGGCCACCGATGGAGTCGTCGTCGGTCTCGACGTCGATGGCGCGACCGTTGTGGCTCCAGTGATACCAGTACAGCAGCATGGAGCCGAGGCAGGCCATCAGCTTGTCCGCGATGTCGCGCGCGCCCGGGTGGTTGTGGTCATCCTTCTCCGGCGACACGCAGCCCAGCACCGATACGCCGGTACGCATCACGTCCATCGGGTGTGCCGACGGCGGCAGCTCTTCCAGCGCGGCCTTCACGGCAGCCGGAATGCCGCGCAACGACTTCAGCTTGGCCTTGTAGGACACCAGTTCAGCGCGGGTGGGCAGCTTGCCGTGCACCAGCAGGTGGGCGATTTCCTCGAACTCGCTGGTCGTGGCCAGGTCCAGGATGTCGAAGCCGCGGTAATGCAGGTCGTTGCCGCTGCGGCCTACGGTGCACAGCGCGGTGTTACCGGCGGCGGTGCCGGACAGGGCAACGGATTTCTTCGGCTTGAAGGTCGGGGTGGCAGTCGATTCGTTCATGGTTTTCCTCCCGGAAATCGTGGCAGCAGATTACTTCCTGGCGGCGAACAGCGCATCGAGCTGCTGCTCGAAGGCGTGGTAGCCGATACGGTCGTAGAGTTCGTTGCGGGTCTGCATGGCATCGACCACGCTTCGCTGGTGGCCGTCGCGCCGCACGGCCTCATAGACATTCTCCGCCGCCTTGTTCGCCGCACGGAAGGCCGACAACGGGAACAGCTGGATCGCCACGCCGGCCGAGGCCAGTTCATCGCGGCTGAACAGCGGGGTGGCGCCGAACTCGGTGATGTTGGCCAGCACCGGCACCTTCACCGCATCAACGAAGCGACGATAGGTCTCCAGGTCATACGCGGCTTCGGCGAAGATACCGTCAGCACCGGCCTCGACGCAGGCGATGGCACGCTCTATCGCGGCGTCCACGCCATCGACCTGGATCGCGTCGGTGCGTGCGATCAGGAAGAACGCGGGATCGGTCTTCGCATCGGCGGCCGCCTTGACCCGGTCGACCATTTCGCCCTGCGAAACGATCTCCTTGCCCGGCCGATGGCCGCAGCGCTTTGCGCCGACCTGGTCTTCGATGTGGCAGGCCCCGGCGCCGGCCTTGATCAACGACTTGACCGTACGGGCGATGTTGAACGCGCTCGGGCCGAAGCCGGTATCGATGTCGACCATCAGCGGCAGGTCGCAGACATCGGTGATGCGGCGCACGTCGATCAGCACGTCTTCCAGCGTATTGATGCCCAGGTCAGGCAGGCCCAGCGAGCCGGCCGCGACCCCGCCACCGGACAGATAGATGGCTCGATAACCCGCGCGCTTGGCCAGCAGCGCGTGGTTGGCGTTGATGGCGCCTATGACCTGCAGCGGCGACTCGGCGGCAAGCGCCTGCCGGAAGCGCGTGCCAGCGGAAACAAGGGAAGCGGTCATGCAACAGTCCTTTGGGTAGTGACGTTGTAAGCAGCGCAAAGAGCATGCCAACTCGCAAATCGTTGATTTCCCTAGGTCACAACGCCACAAATGCGAAACACATGAAACATCGAAACAGATGTAACATGAAACCTGGCCGACCGAGCACGCCATGTATCCGCCCCGCCCTCCTTCCAGCACCGCAGACCCTGACGCCGCAACGCCGGTGGTCTGGACCGTCAGCGTCTCCCGGCTTACCGGCCTGCTTGGCGATGTCATCCCCGAGTTCGATCGTCGCGCCCGCATTGAACAGATCAACCTCGGCTTCGAGGACGCGGTAGCGGTGATCAACCAGCGGCTGCGGCGCGAGCATTGCGACGTGGTGATCGCCGGCGGCTCCAACGCCGCCTGGCTGCGCAGCCGGCTGGACGTGCCGCTGGTGCCCATCCAGGCCAATGGATTCGACCTCATGGAAGCCCTCGCACGGGCCCGTCGCATCGCGCCGCGCATCGGCCTGGTCACCCATGCCAGCGACGTACCGACGTTCAGCCGCTTCCAGGACAGTTTCGGCCTGCAGATCGAGCATCGGCGCTTCGTGACCCGCGAAGATGCACGCGACTGCATCGGCGACCTGCGCGCCAACGGCGTGGAGGTGATCGTCGGCACCGGCATGGCCATCGACCACGCCGAGGCGGCCGGCCTGCAGGGCGTGCTGCTGTACTCGGCCGACTCCGTGCGGCAGGCCTTCGAGCACGCACTGGAACTGACCCATACGCTTGCCCGCTCCGGCGTGCGGGCGCCAGAGCGCCCCCGCCGCAGCGCGCGCGCAGGGCAGGCGCGCCTCCTGTTGGGCGACAGTGCGGCAATGGTGCAGGTGCGCGAACACATCGCGCTGTATGCCCCGCATGACAGTACGGTGCTGGTGACCGGTGAAACCGGCACCGGCAAGGAACTGGTGGCGCGGCAACTGCATGCAGACAGCGGGCGGCGCGGGCGTTTCATTGCATTGAACTGCGGTGCCCTCAGCGAGTCGCTGCTGGAATCGGAACTGTTCGGCTACAGCGACGGCGCCTTTACCGGTGCCCGACGGGGGGGACGGGTCGGACTGGTGGAAGCATCCGATGGCGGCACGCTGTTCCTCGACGAGATCGGTGAGCTGCCATTGCCGCTGCAGACCCGCCTGCTGCGCGTGCTGGAAGAACGCGAGGTGCTGCGTGTAGGTGCGACGGAACCCACCAGCGTGAACCTGCGCGTGGTCGCCGCGACGCTGCAGTCGCTGGAGCAGCGGGTCGCTGCGGGACTGTTCCGGCGCGACCTGTATTACCGGCTGGCCACGCTGCGCATCGCGCTGCCCCCGCTGCGCGCGCGACGTGCCGACATCGCGTTGCTGGTCGAGCACTTCTTCAGGCAGCTGCGCGGCGTCCAGGCCCCGCTGGACGCGGACGCGCTGGCGCTGCTCAGCGGCGCGGACTGGCCGGGCAACGTGCGTGAGCTGCGCAACCTGGTCGACCGCCTGCGCATTCACTGGCAGCCGGCGGACGGGCTGATCAGCCCGGCCCGCCTGCTCGCCCTGGCACCGGAACTGGAGCAGCAGTCGGACCCCCTGCCCGCCACGGCAGGCCAGGGCGCCGGACGGCCTTCGGTCCTCCAGCTGCAGCACCTGCTGGCCCGACACCGCAATGACCGTCATGGCATGGCGCAGGCGCTGGGCATTTCGCGGACCACGCTGTGGCGATGGCTGCGCGCAGCCGGTCTGGAGTGACGCGTCTGCACCGATGCAGCGGGCCGGTCGTGGCCCACCGCAGACGTGCGCGGTGCTATCGGTACCGAGAATGCCGGCGTTGCGCCTGCTGCCCGTCGCTGGCCCAGCGGGCTTCCAGCGCGAAGCGACCGCTGCCGACCAGCGCGATCCAGCACAACAGCACGGCCAGCGGCACCTCGCTCAGGTAGAAGAACCAGCTCAGCCAATCGAGTACGCCCAATCCCGCAGGAATGCGCGCTACCCCATCGGTGAGCGCGGCCACCACGCAGATGGCCGCCAGCAGCAGTGACGACAGCCTGCCCAGCACCCCCAGCACCAGCAGGGCACCGGCGATCCACTCGATGCCGCCCAGCAGGGGCGCGCTGACATCGGGCCATGGAATGCCGGCCTCGTGCAGGGTGGTGACCATGCGGGCCCGCCCCGCCTCGGTGAAGAGTTTGTGCCAGCCGGACACGCTGAACATCACCCCGGCCACGCCGCGGGCCGCCAACAACAGCCAGGCTTCAGCGCCCCGGCGTACCGGGGGTACGCTCACCAGTGCAGACAAAAATCGCATATCGATGTCCTCCAGATCCGGAAAGGCGCAGACGCTGCGGGCCAGCGTCCTGCTGCGGGATGAACCCCGGGCACGTCATTGCCCGTACCGTCCCGCGGCGCACGTCGTCAGCGTGTGCTTTCCGACAGGTGCATACGCCCGTCAGGGATACAGCTGGCGCTTGCTCCAGCTGCCGTCGGCCGCTTTCTCATAGCACCAGCGCTCGTGCAGGCGGAACTGCGCGCCGTACCAGAACTCGAAACGGTCCGGCACCACGCGCAGCCCGCTCCAACCGGCTGGCCGCGGAATGTCCTGTCCGGCGAAACGGGCCTCGATGTCGGCGACGCGCGCGTCGAATTCGGCGCGCGAACTCAACGTCTTCGACTGCATGGAAGCCCATGCCCCGACCTGGCTCAGGCGCGGACGGGACGCGAAGTAGGCATCGGCCTCGCTCGCCTCGACCGCCTCGACAGCCCCTTCGATCCGCACCTGGATGCCGGCCTCGCGCAGGCTTCGCCACAGGAACAGCAGCGCGGCCTGCGGATTCACCTGCAGCTCCTGCCCCTTGTGGCTGTCCAGGTGCGTATAGAACACGAACCCGCGCGCGTCGAAGGTTTTCAACAACACGGTACGCGCGGAGGGGCGCCCGTCGGCATCTGCGGTGGCAACGGTCATCGCGTTCGGTTCGATTTCGCGTCCCTGCTTCGCCTCATCGAACAGGCGGGAAAACGTGGACAGCGCTTCGGCGTGGAGATCAGTCATGACAACTCGTTCCTGCAGGGATTGGGCTATTGTGGCGTCATGAAGGCACCGCCGTACACGACCCCGGCGAGGGGATTCCCGGAGGCGCTGGCCGAGCAGGCGTTGGAGGATGCACTCGGCTGTGGCGCGGCCGTGCCCGTGCTTGCAATCAGCGGCCTGCAGGGCAGCGGCAAATCGACGCTGGCCGCCCAGGTGGTCGCACGTGCGCAGGCACGAGGACTGCAGGCCGCCACGCTTTCCATCGACGATGTGTACCTGACCCGCGCCCAGCGCCAGCGCCTGGCGCGCGACGTCCATCCGCTGCTGGTGACCCGCGGGCCACCTGGCACCCATGACCTGCCATTGGCGCACGCGGTGCTGGACGCCGTTGCCGCACGGGCACCGCTTGCCGTGCCACGGTTCGACAAACTGGCCGATGAACGGATGCACGAGGCGCTTTGGTCGAAGCCGCCCCTGCCGCTGGATCTGCTGGTGTTCGAAGGCTGGTTCCTGGGCACACCAGCAGAAGAGGAATCCGCACTGCAGGCCCCTGTGAATCCACTGGAGCGCGACGCCGACCCAGCCGGCCAATGGCGGCGCTGGTGCAACCAGCAGCTGGCCACGCACTACCCCGCGTTGTGGCAGCGCTGCGACCGCCTGTGGTTCCTGCAGCCCCCGGATTTCACCGTGGTGCCCCGCTGGCGCTGGCAGCAGGAACAGAACCTGCAGGCGGCACAGCCGGGCCGCACCGGCATGACGCGTCCGCAGCTGGACCGCTTCGTCCAGTTCTACGAACGGGTCAGCCGGCACGCCCTGCGCGCGCTTCCCGGCCTGGCCGACCATGTCGTGGCGCTGGATGCCGAACGTCGCATCGTAGCGGTGCGCTGAGCCGCCCGATGAGCCGGCGTGCTGGCAGCCTGCCGATGACGCTGCCACGAGGTGGTAGCATCACAGGGCATGAATCCAGCACCGAACCTGATCCTGATCGGCCCCATGGGGGCCGGGAAAACCTGCATCGGCCGTCGCCTTGCCGAACGTTTCACGCTGGATTTCGTTGACCTGGACCAGGTGATCGTGGACAACGCCGGCGCCAGCATCCCGACCCTGTTCGAGCTGGCTGGCGAAGCCGGATTCCGCCAGCACGAGCGGCAGGCCCTGCAGCAGGTGCTGGCACGCACAGGACAGCTGGTGTCGACCGGCGGCGGTGCCGTGCTCGATGCCGGCAACCGCCAGGCCATTGCCGGGCATGGTTTCGTGGTCTACCTGCGGGTGAGCGTGGCCGCGCAGCTGGAGCGCCTCGCGCGCGACAAAAACCGGCCTCTGCTGCAGCGGCCGGACCGGGCGCAGGTACTGGAGGACATGGCCTTCCATCGTGATCCCCTGTACCGGCAGCTGGCCGATCTCACCCTTGATACCGATCTCCATACCGCAGCCGAAGCCACCTCGCAGCTGGTAGTGAAGCTGGCTGCGCGCTGGAAGCGACAGGACCTGACCGCATGACCCCGAACGCCCTCCTGCACGTCGCCGTCGGCGGCGCGCACCCCTATTCCATCTCCATCGGTCCAGGCCAGCTCAGCGATGGCCATGCGCTTGCGCGTCATGTGCGCGGTCGCCATGTGCTGCTGGTCAGCGACAGCGGCGTCGCCCCGCTTTACCTCGCCAGCGTGCGCAGCGCCCTGCAGGCGGCCCGCCCGGACCTGCAGGTGGGTGAGCATGTGCTTCCCGCCGGCGAAGCGTCCAAGACCCTGGCCGAGTTCGGCCGCGCCATCGAGGCCCTGGCGGCGCTGGGCGCCACGCGTGATGCCTGTGTCATCGCGCTGGGCGGCGGCGTGGTCGGGGACCTCGCCGGCTTCGCAGCCGCCTGCTGGATGCGCGGCGTCGACTGCGTGCAGGTACCCACGACGCTGCTGGCGATGGTCGATTCCTCGGTCGGCGGCAAGACCGCAGTGGACATCGCCGCAGGCAAGAACCTGGTGGGCGCGTTCCACCCGCCCTGTGCCGTGATCGCAGATACCCAGGTGCTTGATACGCTGCCCGATCGGGAGCTGCGCGCAGGGCTGGCCGAAGTGGTCAAGTACGGGGCGCTGGGCGATGCGGCCTTCTTCGACTGGCTGCAGGACAACGCCGCCGGCCTGACGGCGGCCGACAGCCACCTGCTGGCCGAGGCCATCGCCCGCAGCTGCACGCACAAGGCCGCCATCGTCGAGCGCGATCCGTTCGAGAAGGGCGAACGTGCCCTGCTCAACCTCGGGCATACCTTCGGCCATGCGATCGAGACCGAGCAGGGCTACGCAGCGCCTGGCCGCGACGCACTCAACCACGGTGAAGCCGTCGCCGTCGGCATGGTGCTGGCCGCCCGTCTGTCCACCGCGCTCGGCCGTGCCCCCGTGCAGGACGAGCAGCGCCTGATCGACCTGCTGGTCGCGTTGCAGTTGCCGGTCAGCGTACCGGCCGGCCTGCAGCCGCACGCGCTGCTGCAGCGCATGCGGCTGGACAAGAAGAATGTTGCAGGCCGCCTGCGCCTGGTCCTGTGGAAAGGCATCGGCCAGGCCGACGTCGTGCCCGATGTGCAGGAAGCGGATGTGCTGGCCGTGCTTTCGACCAGGTAGACGAAAGCCGCCGTACAGGGCGCGGCGCTACAATCAGTGCATGCATGCCTTCCTGCGACAACCCGCGACCGCTGCCGAAGCCCCCCGTTTCGTGCGCCTGACCCTGCTGCCGGACCTGTTCGGTGGCTGGGAGCTGTTGCGCGAGGCAGGCCGGGTCGGGACGCGCTCGCAGCTGCGCCGCGACCTCTACCTCGATCAAGCTGAAGCGCTCGCCGCGTTCGAGAAAGCACGCAACGCGGAGCTGCACCGCGGTTTCGCGCTGAGCGACAGCAGCCCGTGACGCTTTCTCCCGCCTCCGCGTTTCTTTCCGCACAAGGATTACCCTCCGTGACCAGCCCCCTCCGCAATGACCGCCTGCTACGCGCCCTGCGTCGCGAACCGGTGGACCACACGCCTGTCTGGCTGATGCGGCAGGCCGGCCGTTACCTGCCGGAATATCGCGCGACGCGGGCCAAGGCGGGCAGCTTCCTGGCCATGGCCAAGAATCCGGACATTGCCTGTGAGGTCACCCTGCAGCCGCTGCGCCGCTTTCCGCTGGATGCCGCCATCCTGTTTTCCGACATCCTGACGATCCCCGACGCGATGGGGCTCGAGCTCCATTTCGTCGAGGGCGAAGGCCCGAAATTCCGCCACCCGGTGCGCGATGCCGTGGCGATCGCGCGCCTGGCCGTGCCGGACATGGAGCAGGAGTTGCGCTATGTAATGGATGCCGTGCGGGTCATCCGCCGTGAGCTGGACGGCCAGGTGCCGTTGATCGGCTTCTCCGGCAGTCCATGGACGCTGGCCTGCTACATGGTGGAGGGCGGCGGCAGCAAGGATTTCGCCCGCATCAAGGCGATGGCGCTGAATCATCCCCGTGAGCTGCACCGGCTGCTGGACGTGGTCACCGATGCGGTGATCGCCTACCTGGGCGCGCAACGTGCGGCCGGCGCGCAGGCGCTGCAGGTCTTCGATACCTGGGGAGGCGTGCTGTCGCCGGCCATGTATCGGGAGTTTTCCCTGCGTTACCTCCAGCGCATCGCCGCCGAGCTGGAGCGCGGCGAAGCCAGCGCGCGCACTCCGCTGATCCTGTTCGGCAAGGGCACCGGACTGCACCTGGAAGCCCTGTCGCAGACCGGCGCCGATGCGCTGGGGTTGGACTGGACCCTGGACCTGGACGAGGCGGTGCGTCGGACCGGCGGCAGGGTGGCGTTGCAGGGCAACCTGGATCCGACCACGCTGTATGCAAGCCCGGACGCCATCACCGCCGCCGCCGGCCGGGTGCTCGATACCTACGCCGCAGGTAACGGCGGCTCGCGCGAGGGTCATGTATTCAACCTGGGCCACGGCATGTCGCCGGACATGGATCCGGCCAGCGTGCAGGTGCTGGTGGAGGCGGTGCATCGGCTGAGTGCGCGCTGAGATTTGCCGTACACGGCTTCACGGCGCAGGTTGATCGCGCCGTGACTCCCCATCCGGGATGGCCGCCACCTGGTTGCGAGAATCCACCTGATGACATCCAGCTACGCCTCCATCCGTCCCCTGCTGTGGCTGGTGTCGCTGGCGATCTTCATGCAGATGCTGGATTCGACCATCGTCAATACCGCCCTGCCGGCAATGGCGCGCAGCCTGGGCGAAAGCCCGCTGCAGATGCAGTCGGTGGTGTTCAGTTACGCACTGGCCGTGGCGACGTTCATTCCTGCCTCCGGCTGGATCGCCGATCGGTTCGGTACACGGCGCACCTTCCTGGCTGCGATCATCCTGTTCACGCTTGGCTCGCTGGCGTGTGCCTTGGCGCAGTCCCTGCACCAGCTCGTGGCGGCCCGGGTGCTGCAGGGCATCGGCGGTGCCCTGCTGCTGCCTGTCGGCCGGCTGGCCGTGATGCGTTCGGTCCCGCGCGACGACTTCCTGCGCGCAATGAGCTTCATCGCCATTCCGGCACTCATTGGCCCCTTGATCGGCCCCACCCTCGGCGGCTGGCTGGTCGAGGTGGCATCGTGGCACTGGGTTTTCCTGATCAACCTGCCAATCGGCGTGATCGGCTATGGCATCGCCATGAAGGTCATGCCGGACCATTACGCTGCGACGCCGACCCGTTTCGACCTTCGCGGCTATGCCATGCTGGCCTTCGGCATGGTGGTGCTGTCGCTTGCGCTGGATGGCATCTCCGGCATCGGCACGCCCCATGCGCTGGTGATGCTGATGACGGTGGCCGGCCTGGCGGCCCTTGCGGGTTACTGGCTGCATGCCGCCAACTCGACCGCGCCGCTGTTCTCACTGGCCCTGTTCCGTGTGCCGAGCTATCGGATCGGCATCCTGGGCAACCTGTTCTCGCGTATCGGCAGCAGCGCCATGCCGCTGTTGATCCCGCTGCTGCTGCAGGTCGGGATGGGGATGAGTCCGATGAACGCCGGACTGATGATGATCCCCGTCGCCGCCGCCGGCATGGTCGCCAAGCGACTGGCTGTAAGGCTTGTTGAACGATTCGGCTATCGCCGGGTGCTGATGTCCAATACGATCCTGGTCGGATTGGCGATGGCCAGCTTCGCCCTGATGTCGCCTGACCAGCCCCTGGGCTGGCGACTGCTGCAGCTGGCGGCGTTCGGTGCAGTGAACTCGCTGCAGTTCACCGTGATGAATACCGTGACACTTCGAGATCTGGACGTTGGCTTTGCCAGTCCGGGCAACAGCCTGCTGTCGATGGTGATGATGCTGGCCGCCGGTTTCGGTGCCGCGGCGGCAGGCAGCCTGCTCGCCGCGTTCGCCCCGCTTGAGGTGCACGGCGCCACCGCCGCATTGCATGCAACATTCCTCTGCGTCGGCGCGATCACCCTCACCTCTACGCTCATCTTCTGGCAATTGCCCGACACCGGACCCGAACCGAAGCAGATCGAGGAAGTCGCCGAGTGAAGCCGACGCAGTCGCCTGCGCTGTAGAGCCGACTTCAATCGGCTGCGCGCCGACCCGCGTCCTTGGACTCACCCCGCCCCAAGGCCCGGCAAGGCCATGGCGTCATGCCGATGACGCGCCCATTGCGCGCGCGATCGCGTCCGCCAGCATCTGCCCGGTCACCGGCTTGCGCAGGAACCCCTGCATCGAGGCCGCCGCAACGCGTTCGGCAAGATCCGCATCGGTGCGCGCCGTGACTGCCAGCAGCGGCAGCGTGTGTCCCTGGTTACGCAGATGCAGGGCCAGATCGAACCCGCTCAGGCCCGGCAGGTCGAGGTCGAGCAGACCGATATCGAAGGCGTCGCCGACCATTTCGCGCAGCGCGGCCAGTGCATGGGCGGCATGCACGACATCGTGTCCCCGCGCGGCCAGGAGGCCACCCACCACCTCGGCCACGGTGGGGTCGTCCTCGACCAGCAGCACCCGCAGCGGCGCCGTTGGCAGCGTCGATCCCTGCGTGGCGGCACACGGCGATGGCTGAACGCATGACAGCGGCAACGGCAGCACCACGTCGAAACACGTGCCGCGCCCCAGCTGGCTTTCCACGGTGATGTCTCCGCCCATTGCCAGTGCCAGTTCGCGACTGATCGCCAGGCCGAGTCCACTGCCGCCGTACTGCGCCGCCGTGCGCGCGCCATCCGCCTGCTCGAAGCGCCGGAACAGGCGCTTCTGCAGCTCCAGGCTGATGCCCGGGCCGGTGTCAGCCACTTCGAACCGCAGCCCCTGCCCGTCTTCGCCGCTGCTGGCCCGCAGCGTGATGGCGCCACGCTGGGTGAACTTGACCGCATTTCCCAGAAGATTCAGCAGGATCTGACGGACCCGCATCGGATCGCCCTGTGCGGCAAGCCCCTGCTCAAGCGTGTCATGCAACACGAACTGCACGCCCTTCTGGCGCGCCAGTGGCGCAGTAAGCGCCTCCACCTCGAGGAGCAGCGCATGCAGGTCGAACCACTGGCATTGCAGTTCCAGGCGTCCGGACTCGATGCGCGCCAGGTCCAGCGCGTCGTTGACCAGCAGCAGGAGATGTTCGCCCGCCGCACGGATGGATTCGGCCTGCCCCCGCTGGCGCGTATCCAATGGGGACGACAACAGCAGCTCGGTCATGCCCAGCACCCCGGTCATCGGCGTGCGCACTTCGTGCCCCAGATTGGCCAGGAAGCGCGTCTTGGCCGCAGAGGCCTGCTCCGCCACTTCCTGTTTGTGCACGGCCATCTGGTAGTCATGGCGACGATGCAGGCGGCGCCGGTACAGCCACGCAAAGCCGCTCACCAGCAGCATTGACGCTGCCGCCAGCACCAGTACGCCGGTCACGCTGCGCCACCACGGCGGCATCACCTGGAATTCGAGCGTCTGCACCCGCGACCAGACGTGATCGGCCGAACGTGCCTGCACCTCCAGCGTGTACTGACCGGGCGACAGTGAGGAGAACACACGCTCGCCGCCGGCGCCGCCGTCGACCCAGTCGGGGTCATAGCCGGTCAACCGGAACCGATAGGTGTTGGAGGCCGCATCACTGAACGAGAGCAGGCGCGCGACGATATGCAGGTCACGGTCACCATCCTGCACCACGACCCGCCCGTCGTGGGTGAGATCCACCACCCGCTCGCCGCGACTGACTTCTACGCGTTCGATCACCAGGGGCGCCTGCCGGGTGGGCGGCCCGACCTTCAGCGGGTCGAACACCACCAGGCCGGCCGGCGTGCCGGCCAGCAGCTGCCCACTGCGAGCGGTGACCAGGGTGTTTTCGCGGAACTCCTGGCTGGACAGGCCGTCGTGCACGCCGTACAGCCTGACGCTCGGCACACGCGGGTCGACCCGCAGCATGCCGCGCAGACTGCTCGCCCAGACGATGCCTTCGCCGTCGATCGCCAGCCCATTGGCCGCCAGGGCAGGAAACCCCTGGACTTCGCCGATGGCACGGTGGCGCTGCAGCGCCCTGCCATTCCAGCGGTGTTGCACCAGCCGGCCATCCTGCGACAGCCAGACCTGGTCATCGCGTCCCACGACCATTGCATGCACCGCGCCGGAGGGCCCTCCCGGAACCTGGACGAAACGTGCGGTGCCGGGATCCCATTCCTGTACGCCCGCACTGCTGGTCAGCCATGGCAGCCCGCGCGGCCCGCATTCCAGGCTGGTAGCAAGCTGGCCGGCACGCAGTCCTCCGCGGCCCAGCGGCACATCGTGCAGCAGGCGTCCGTCCAGGTCGCGCCCCTGAACGCCCGAAGGCGACATCGTCCACAGCTGGTCGCCGCATGCGGCGATGTCCTGCACGTTGCCCTCCAGCACCGCATCGGCGGGCAGCTCACGCCCCCAGCGACGCTGTTGGCGGGTCGCCGGGTCGTAGCGCACCAGCGCTTCCATCGAACCGATCCAGACGCGGCCACGCTGGTCTTCGGTCACAGACATCAGCCAGTGGTCACCATTGACCCACTTCAGGTGCTGCTCGACCTTGCCGGTCACCGGATCCAGCCGGTCCAGCGCGCCATGCCCACCCACCGTCCACACCGTGCCGTCGGCCGACGGTGCTGTGCCCAGCACGAAGGCGTTCCGCAACGAGCCCGGCTCGTCCTCCAGGCGCGACAGCACGGAGAACTGCCACCAGCGCGGTAACAGGTGCCACAGGCCCGCATTGGTGCTGGCGAGCCAGATGCCACCCTCGCGGTCCTGGAACGCGCCACTCCAGTTGGGACGCACGCGTCCACGCGCCAGCGCACTGTAAAGCGGCACCTGCTGGTAGCGCCCATCGATACCGCGTCCCAGGCCGGAGCGCGTGTCCAGCCAGTAGCCGCCCTGTTCGTCGTGAAGCATGACACCCAGGACGCGGTCCCCGGCGGGCATCGGCCAGGGCGCCGGCTCGAAACGTCCATCCGCCCGGCGCACGACCACGTTGGTCAGGGTCGTGATCCAAAGGCTGCCATCCGCATCCGCGGTCATGCCGTTGATCACCGCGTCCGTGGGGACGGCGGTATCGGGCGCCCGCTCGAAATCATGCCCCGTCCATCGGGCGACGCCACGCTGGGTGCCTACCCACAGCGTCCCGTCCGGCAGGGTCGCCAGGAACGGGACGCTGGCCGACGGCAGGCTGCGCGGATTGCCATGTTCGGGCAGGAACCGCTGCAGGTGGTCATCGGGCCCGATGCGGTACAGACCGCCTTCGTAGGTTCCGAACCAGACCGCGCCATCCGGGGTCGCAGCCACGCTCCACACCGTGTTGCTGGACAGCAGCGGTTGGCTGGCGCGGTCGTAGAAGCGCATCTGTCGCCTGTCGGCCGACAGGCGGATCAGGCCGGCGTTCTCCGTGCCCACCCACAGCTGGTTGCGCGCGTCCGCCAGGACCGTCCAGATGCGGTTGTCCCGCAGACCGTCTTCGGCCCGCCAAGTCCGATAGCTGCGTCCGTCGAAACGTGCCAGCCCATCGTTGGTGGCGATCCACAGATACCCCAGCCGGTCCTCCGCCATGCGGTTGACCGTGTTGGAGGGCAGGCCATCGAACACGGTCAGCTGGCGGGGCGTCGGCGCCACGGGCTGCGCATGGACGGGCCACGCGGCGAGCGCCACCATCAGCATCAGTACCCAGGCCGTTCGCAACCCCGTCAAGCTTGTCCTCTCCGCATTGCAGGCTTCCTTGCACGGCAAGCCGACGCGCTCCACCTGCGGTGGATACGACAGCACAGGGCCGTTCCTGCATGGTAAACCGAAGCAGCGCCGATGCACGGCCTCCGCGCAGCCCGTGTCGCTCCGCGCCCTGCATGCGCGCTACGGCGGGCCCGCCTCACGACGGCTGGCGCGCGCCCGCGCGATCCCCTGCACGAGCATGTCGCCGGTGACCGGCTTGCGCAGGAAGCCATCGAAGCCGGCAGACAGCACCTCATCCTCTGCGTAGGCATCGGCACGTGCCGTGACGGCCAGCAGGGGAAACCGGAAGCGGAGTGCGCGCAGTTGGCGCGCCAGGGCCAGTCCATCCAGCGCGGGCAGGTCCAGGTCCAGCAGACCCACATCGAAGGTCGAACTGCTTGCTTCCGTCAACGCGGCAAGCCCGTGCAGGGCATGCACCACCTCATGCCCACGCGCCGACAGCAGCCCGGCAATGACACGGGCGACGGTAGGATCGTCCTCCACCAGCAGCACGCGCAGCGTGGGCAGCACGACAGACACCGGCTCCGGGCTGCGCGGGGCGGTGGCACTGGCTGACGGACCTTCAGGTTGCCAGGGAAGGGGAAGCTCGACCCGGAAGCAGGCACCGGCGCCCGGCTGGCTGTCCACCTCGATGCTGCCGCCCATCGCCATCGTAAGCTCGTGGCAGATGGCCAGGCCCAGCCCCGAGCCACCGAAACGCGATGCCGTCCGCGCACCCTCGCCCTGTTCGAAACGCTGGAACAGCCGCGCCTGCTGCGCGCTGCTGATCCCTGGCCCGGTATCGGTGACCTCGAATACAAGGCCCACGCCTCCCTTGCGCGGGCGAACCTGCAGGCGTACCTCGCCCTTCTCGGTGAACTTGATGGCGTTGCCGAGCAGGTTCATCAGGACCTGCCGGATGCGCATTTCATCGCCACTGGCCGAGAGCGGTCCTTCGGCCTCGACCTGCGCGATCAGGGCCAGGCCACGTCGGCGGGCCAGCGGCTCCATCAGGCCATGGACCTCGCCCAGCAGGGCGGCAAGACTGAACGGCCGGATGTCCAGCTCCAGCCGACCGGCCTCGATCCGCGCCAGGTCCAATGCATCGTTGACCAGGCGCAGCAGATGGGTACCGGCCTGGTGGATGGCGCCGGCATAGCTCCGCTGCTGTTCGTCCAGGACCGAATCCAGCAACAGTTCACTCATGCCCAGCACACCGGTCATCGGCGTGCGCACCTCATGGCCCAGCGTCGCAAGGAACTGGCTCTTGGCGTGCGAGGCCTGCTCGGCCAGATGCTGCTTGTGCAGGCTGATCTGCCACTGAGTGCGCCGCCGCAGGCGCAGGCGGACGTACCATGCCAGCCCCGCCAGCAGCAGCATGCAGGCGATCGCGTACATCACCAGCGCATTGCCACTGCGCCACATCGCGGGCGACACACGTACCTGCAGCGTTGGTGCGGCGACCCAGTCCCCGCCTGCGGAGCGTGCCTGGGCCTGCACCCGGTACTCACCGGCAGGCAGGCGGGAGACCGTGCGCTCGCCGTCCAGCGCAGCTACCCAGTTGAGGTCATAGCCGTCCACGCGGAACCGGTATGCGTTGCTGCGTGGATTGGCGAACGACAGCAGGCGACCCGTGATCTGGAGGTCGCGGTCGTCGGGGCCCAGGGCGACCGGCGCATCGATCGCCAGATCCTGCCAGCCTGCGCCGTCGTCGCGACGCACGCGCAGCGCGCTGATGACCAGCTCCGACGGGGGCAGCACGATGTCCTTCTCTGCTGGATCGAAGGCAACCAGACCGATCTGTGAAACCGCCAGCACCCGTCCGGACGCATCGACCGCTGGCGGGCGTCCGGTGAACTCTGCATCCGGCAGGCCGTCGCGCTCGGTATAGATGCGCACGTACCGCTGCGCGGGATCCCAGCGCAGCAGGCCACGTGGACTGGTCGCCCACACCTGCCCCTCCCTGCCCGGAACGATGCCGCCGATGGAGACCGGTGGCATGCCCGCGTCCGCGCCAACCTGCTCGCGCAGGCTCAGGCTCAGTCCATCCCAGTCATACCGCTCCAGCGCACCCTGCCGGGCGAGCCAGAGTCGGGTCGGCGACACCCACGCGATATCGAAGATGGGTCCCCGCGACACCCCCGGCACGACTACGAAACGATCGTCCTGGAAGCGCAGCACACCGCCGTCTCCCACGAGCCACGGTTGGCCGCGCGCATCGAGACGGATCTGCTCGATGGGCGCGTCGCTGGCACCCGGCAACGCGGTCGCAGGCACGTCGCGCAGCAGGGATCCGTCCTGGCCGCGATGCTGGACGCCATGTTTGATGATCGAAATCCACACCGAGCCATCGGGTGCAGCGCGCATCAGGTCGATGCGCTGGCGCAGATCCGCGCCGCCCTGGATCAACTGATCGCGCGCGGTGCCCCTGCGTGGATCAAACACGGTGAGCCGGCCCGCGCGCCCGAGCCACAGCCTTCCATCCGGCCGTGGCAGCACTGACCACACCGCACCGCTGCCAAGCCGTGATTCGCCGGCCAGCAGCGACAGCGTGCCCTTGGTATCCAGCTTGTACACGCCATGCGCAGCCCCGATGAAAAAGTCGCGACCGTCACTGCCCGCAGCCAGCAGGTACTGACTGTCCAGCGGCTTGCCATCCATCTGATACCAGGTGGAAAAGCGCTTCCAGTCCGGTGGCAGGTAAGCCAGGCCCTGGGTCAGCAGGGCGATCCAGATACCCCCTTCGTGATCCTGCAGCATGTCCAGCACTCCGCTGTGGGAGGTCAGGAATCCACTGCCGCGATCACCGTCCAGCCGGGCCAGTTGACCGATGTCGCCACGCAGCAGGCCGGCCGAACTGCCGACCCAGTACCCCCCGTTGCGGTCATGCAGCACGGTGGATGAATCCAGCCCGGTGGCCTGCTCCCATCGGGGACGCAGCACGCGGTCGTCGGCATCGATGCGGAACACCCCGGCCCCCTGGCTGCCTACCCACACCCCGCCGTCCGCATCACGGCTGAGCCGCAGCACGGCCAGGCCGCCCAGCGTCGCGGCACCGATGCGGTCGAATCCCTGCCCGTTCCAGCGCGCGACTCCGCGGCCGGTGCCGACCCACAGGCGTCCCCGGCTGTCGAGGACACTGGAGAACACCGTATCGTCAGGCAGGCTGTGCGGATCGGTGGGATCATGGCGGAACAGGCGCACGCCCCCGGCCTCGTCACGCCGGCACAGGCCCTCGCCGCTCGTGCCGATCCACAGCGCATCGTCGGCGTCCGCCAGCGTCCAGAACTGGCCCCCGCACGTGCTGTTGAGACCATCATGCACCTGGAAGGCCTCGCGCGAGGGATCCATCTGGACCAGGCCGACACCATTGATGCCCAGCCACAGCCGGTCGCGGCGGTCCACCAGCAGCGTCTCGATTTCATTGCCGGGCAACGATCCCTCACGCTTCGGGTCGTGCCGCCAGGCCTGCACCGACATGCCGTCGTAGCGGGCCAGCCCGCCGTCGGTGGCTGCCCAGATGAATCCCTGGCGATCCTGTGCAAGCGCGGTCACCATGCGTGAGGGCAGGCCTTCGGCCGTGCCCAGCCGGCGCAGCCGCGGTGTCTCTGCCGCCACCCCCTGGATCGCCGCGGGGGGCCCGGCCTTCGGCTCGGCTGACCAGGCCGTCGCGATCGCCGCTCCTGCCAGGACCAGCCACCCTGCCCGTGCCCGCCATGCTCGTCCGTGATGCATCAACTTCGCCACCGCCTCCGCTGGAGGTCAGATTGTCACACAGGCCAGCCGGGGCAGCCGTGCCAGGCACCAGGTCGCGCCGAGGCCGACACGCGCCGTCCTTACTACCGTCGTCGGCACCATGAACTGTTGCATCCATGCGGTCTCTCGCGAAGCCGCGGGCGTGCGTATGATCGTGACGTCCCCCTGGCAGGAGCGCCTCCGTGCTGCAGCGTCTCACCCTGTTCTTCCTGCTGTCCGCCGTCCCGTTGCTGGCCCGGGCCGAAGCGGCGTCGTACCGCCTGGACCCGGTCCATACGCGGGTGCTGTTCGCGATCGAACATGCGGGGTTCTCCAGCGCGCTGGGTACGGTGTCCGGAAGCGAGGGCGAACTGAGCTTCGACCCCACGGACTGGGGCAGCGCGCGCCTTGATGTGCGCATCCCGGTGGCCCGACTGGACCTGGGCGATGAGAAGTGGAACGACGCGGCGCTGGCGCGCAACCTGCTCGATGGCGAGCGTTACCCCGAAGCACGCTTCATCTCCTCCCGCGTCGAGGCGGTGGATGAACATCATGCCCGCGTCACGGGACAACTGTCCCTGCGGGGTGTCAGCCGGGAGGTCACCCTTGATGTGACATTGAACGCGCTGAAGCGGCATCCGTTGCCCCCTTTCCGGCATACGGCGGGATTCTCCGCGACGACCACGCTGAGCCGGCGCGATTTCGGCATCACGGCCTGGTCCAGCATGATCGGTGACAGCGTGCAGGTCCGCATCGAAGCGGAGGCCGTGCGTGACCGTGGCCTGGAATCGCCCGATTCGCCCGCTTCGACCGAACCCACTTCGCGGCTGCCGATACCCACCGCCGCGGCCGGACCAGCAGAAGGAAACCCGTCATGACCCGTAGGAACCTCCATCGCTGGGGCGGCGTCAGCCAGACGCTGCACTGGCTGATCGCAGCGTGCATTCTCGCCCTCGGCGTGGTGGGGCTGACCATGGGCGAGCTGCCGAAGACACCGAAGTATTTCTGGGTGTACACCGCGCACAAATCGCTGGGCATTACAGTGCTGGCGCTGGTCACGCTGCGGCTGGCGTGGCGCCTGCATGCCGGCGCGCCAGCTCCGGTCCCGGGCACGCCGACATGGCAGCAACGGATTGCCGGGCTGACTCACACGTTGCTTTACGTGCTGATGTTCGCCATGCCGCTCTCCGGCTGGATCTACGATTCGGCCAGCGGCCTCCGTCCCTTCCGTTGGTTCGGGTTGGTGGACGTTCCCAAGCTGGTGTCCCCCGACCCGCAGAAAGTGGCGGTTTCGCATGCGATCCACGAATACGGCTTCTGGCTGCTGATCGCGCTGGTCCTGGCCCACGCCGGCGCTGCGCTCTACCACCATTTCGTCCAGCGTGACGCCACGCTGCTCCGCATGCTGCCCCGCGGACGGTTCCCCCCACCCCACAAGGATTGACTCCATGAGCACACGATTCCGTTCTCCCGCCGCCGTTGCGGCGGCCCTGGTCGGCCTGCTGGCGACCGCGCCGGCGATGGCGACCGATTACGTGCAGGCCCCGGGTTCGACGCTGGCGTTCGCCACCAAGTACGACGGCGAAGTGTTTGCTGGCACCTTCCCGGAGTTCTCGACCCGGCTGAGCTTCGACCCGGCCAACCTCGCCGCGGGCAAGCTGGAGGTGACCATCCCGCTGGCCAGGGCAAAGAGCGGCAACAGCGATCGTGACTCGACGCTGCAGGGCACGGACTTCTTCGATGTGGGGCGGTTCGCCACCGCACGCTACAGCGCCGCCGGTTTCCGCGCGCTGGGCGGTGACCGATACGCCGCAGATGGCACGCTGGAACTGCGCGGGGTGAGCAAGCCGGTGACCCTGACCTTCAGCTGGAAGCCCGGAGCACAACCCGTACTGACCGGCAAGGCGACGGTGAAGCGCCTGGACTTCGGCGTCGGCGGTGGCGACTGGGCCGATACCGGCACGATCCCGGACGAGACCGCAATCAGCACCGTGGTCACCTTCAAGCCGAAGTGAGCGATCAGCGCACGCGCATGGGCTGCCGGCTCCAGTCGGCACCCCCCCACGCAGGCGCCCCGTCGTGCTGGCTGCAGCCGGCGAATCGGGGACTCGCCACCGTCACGGCAGCCGACGGAAGACCACGCTGCAGTCGGCGCTACACCCCGGGCGGTGGCGCTGACATCCACGCGGCGACGGTGGCTGCGTCGAACGGCCAGTCCAGCTCATCCGATCCGGGAACCCGCCGCAGCACGGGCACGCGATGGCCATAAGCCGCCTCCAGGCCGGCATCGCCGTCGATGAACACCGATTCGAACTCCGGCAGCCGGGCCTCGGCCGCGACAGCCAACGCCATGTCGCACAAATGGCAGTCGTCGCGCTGGTAGATGATGAACACTGGCTGGGTCCCCCGGGACTGACGCTGGGCGGGCTTTGCTGCGTCGCAGCCAAGGAATCGGCCACCAGCCGCTAGAATAGCGGCTTTCCCGGTACCTGCAGCACGGCATCCATGGCAGTCAGCACGTTCGACGTCTTCAAGATCGGCATTGGCCCGAGCTCCTCCCACACCGTGGGCCCCATGAAGGCGGCCGAGCGCTTCGTGCACCGCTGGCTGCTCGATCCGGGTCGCCTGCAGGACGTGGTGCGCATCCGCGCCGATGTCTACGGTTCGCTGGCCCTGACCGGTCGCGGCCATGGCACGGATACCGCCGTGCTGCTGGGCCTGGAAGGCCAGCGCCCCAACCTGATCGATCCGGACATCATCCCCGCCACGCTGGAGCGTATCCGCCGGTCCAGGCGCATCAACCTGATGGGCCAGCATGAGATCGCCTTCGACGAGAAGCGCGACTTGGGCCTGAACAAACGGCAGAAGCTGCCGTACCACACCAATGGCATGCGCTTCACTGCGTACGGTGCCAACGACGAACTGATCGCCACGCGCGATTACTACTCTGTCGGTGGCGGCTTCGTGGTCAACCAGGATGACGCTGCTGATGATCGCATCGTGCCGGACGAGACGCCGCTGCCCTATCCCTTCAAGAGCGGCGACGAGCTGCTGGCGCAGACCGCGCGCAGTGGCCTGAGCATTGCCCAGATGATGTTCGAGAACGAGAAATGCTGGCGCAGCGAAGACGAGATCCGCGACCAGCTGCGTGAGATCTGGTCAGCCATGCAGTCGTGCGTAGCGCGCGGCATCCGCCAGGAAGGGGTATTGCCCGGCGGTCTGAAGGTCGGACGGCGTGCGCCGGCCCTGTACCGCGAGCTGTCGTCCAAACCGGAAGCGGCGATGCGCGATCCACTCACCACCCTTGACTGGGTCAACCTCTACGCACTTGCAGTGAACGAAGAGAACGCCGCCGGGGGCCGGGTAGTCACCGCACCGACCAATGGCGCGGCCGGCGTCCTGCCGGCGGTGCTGCATTATTTCGACCGGTTCTGTCCTGGCGCGAACGAGCAGCGCATCTTCGATTTCCTGCTGACCTCGGCCGCCATCGGCATCCTGTACAAGGAGAATGCGTCGATTTCCGGTGCCGAAGTCGGCTGCCAGGGTGAGGTGGGCGTCGCGTGTTCGATGGCGGCAGGCGGCCTGGTCGCGGCACTGGGCGGCAATCCCAGCCAGATCGAGAATGCCGCGGAGATCGGCATGGAGCACAACCTCGGGCTGACCTGCGATCCGATCGGTGGCCTGGTGCAGATTCCCTGCATCGAACGCAATGCCATGGGCGCGGTCAAGGCGATCAATGCATCGCGCATGGCGATGCGCGGCGACGGCAAGCACAAGGTATCGCTGGACAAGGTGATCAAGACCATGCGCGACACCGGCCGCGACATGCAGGACAAGTACAAGGAAACCAGCCGCGGCGGGCTGGCGGTCAACGTCATCGAGTGCTGAGCGCGCGCATCCGTCACCCTGATGGCGTTACGCTCGCGGTTTGCTCCGGAGACTGCCATGCGCCTGATGGTCACTGCACTGTTTGCCTGCCTGCCGCTGTCCGCCCTGGCCGCCGACGCCTACGGCCCACGCCTGGAAGGCTTTGAGTATCCGCACCCAGTGAAGACCCATGCGCTCGAGTCGCAGCAGCAGCCGCTGGAAATGGCCTACATGGACATCGCCCCGGCGGCACCTGCGAAGGGTACCGTGGTGCTGCTGCACGGCAAGAACTTCTGCGCCGCGACCTGGCAGGCAACCGTGCAGCCGCTGCTCGACGCCGGCTACCGGGTGATCGCCCCCGACCAGATCGGTTTCTGCAAGTCCAGCAAGCCTGTCGGTTACCAGTACTCGTTCGGCCAGTTGGCCGCCAACACCCATGCCCTGCTGGAAAGCCTGGGCGTGCAGCGCGCCCATGTGGTGGGGCATTCCATGGGCGGCATGCTGGCGGCGCGCTATGCGCTGCTGTATCCGCAACAGACGCAGAGCCTGTCGCTGGTCAACCCGATCGGTCTGGAGGACTGGCAGGCGCTTGGCGTGCCATGGCGCAGCGTCGACGCGTGGCACGCCAACGAACTCAAGACCACCTTCGACTCGATCAGGAAGTACCAGCTGGACGTCTACTACGACGGCCAGTGGACGCCGACCTTCGAGCACTGGGCGCGGATGCAGGCCGGCATGTACGCAGGCGACGGCAGGCAGGCGGTCGCCTGGAGCCAGGCCCTGGCCTCGGACATGGTGTTCAACCAGCCGGTGGTGCATGAACTGGAGAACATCAGGGTGCCGACGGCACTGTTCATCGGACAGAAGGACCGTACAGCCATCGGGCGCGACCGGGCTGCGCCGGCACTCGCCGCAACGCTGGGCAATTACCCGGCACTGGGCAAGGCCGCTGCGGCCCGTATTCCCGGCGCGACGCTGGTGGAGTTCGCCGCGCTGGGACATTCGCCGCAGGTGCAGGATCCGGCCGCCTTCAATGCGGCGCTGCTGCGATTCCTGGGCCGCTGACGGCGCCTGCACGGCGCCGCTCACTGCGCCGTGCAGGGCCGCATCAGCGCGCCAGTGCCAGGACGCTCACCCCCGAGTAGCTGGCCGCACCACTGACGCGCAGGTACCACATGCCGGCCGCCGGCTGGTTGACGACGATGGCTTCGGCGTTGCCACTACGCTCGGAACGGAACTGCGCCACCGTATCCGTCGGGGCGGCGCCAGCAGAGGCGGACAGGCTGACATCGCCGCGACCGCCCATGGTGCGAAGGTTGAGCACCCGGGTGCCCGGCGGCACGTTGAAGCCGTAGAGCGTGGAGGTTCCCGCCTGACCGGTCTGGCTCGAAAGCAGCACGCCGTTCTGGAGGTTCACCGGCGGCAACTCCGGCAGGGCGCCGCCCTGCGCCAGCTGCACGGCGCGCGCGGCATCGGCCAGCCCCGCACCGAGCGTCATGCCTGAAGGCAGCCCCAAGGGGAACGGGCGGGCCGAGGTGACCAGCATCTGCCGGACCTGCTGCGGGGTCAGCGCCTCATGGCCAGCGGCGACGGCAGCAGACTGCATCAGCGCGACGATGCCTGCCACGTGCGGTGATGCCATCGAGGTTCCTGCCATGCCGAGCAGGGCGGGGTTGGCGGCGACCGTGGCGCCATCGTTACCCGTCGACCAGATATAACCGCGCGCCGCACCAACCCCTGTCCGGGGATCCCCGCCGGGGGCGGCCAGCGTCACACTGGCACCGTGGTTGCTGTAATAGGCCATGGCGCCATCCATGCCGACTGCGCCGACAGAAATGACATGCGCACAGCTGGCAGGGCTGGACTGGCTGGCATCCCGCGCATCGTTGCCTGCGGCGACCACGATCGTGGTGCCGCGCGCCACCGCGGCGTCGATCGCGGCCTGGTAGTACGCGCGCTCTGCACACGCGCCTGATCCTCCCAGGCTCATGTTGATGACGTCCGCCGGCGTCACATTGTCCGGCACGCCGTCCACGTGCCCCCCCGAGGCCCAGACGATCGCATCGGCGATGTCCGACTCATAGCCGCCGCCACGCCCGAGCACGCGCACCGGCTGCACGCGCGCGCCGTACGCGATACCCGCGATATCGCGGCCATTGTTGGCCACCGCTGCGACCGTGCCGGCCACATGCGTTCCATGCCACGTGCTCTGCTGCCCCCCGGCGAAGTCGCCCGGGTCGGTCGGATCCGCATCGCGGCCGTCACCGTCGCCGGCCAGCTCGACGCTGTCGATGAAGTCGTATCCGGCAACCAGATTGGGCTGCAGGTCCGGATGCGGCACCACGCCGGTATCCAGCACGGCCACCACGACACCTTCTCCGGTGCTGTGCGCCCACGCCGCAGGTCCGTTGACGCCTGCGGCCGTGTCCAGCATGTCCCATTGCAGGGTCGGCAGACGCGGATCATCCGGCAGCGCGGACAGGGCATGCATGCGTGCGTCGATCTGTGCATATTCGATGTCCGGATCGGTGCGCAGCTGCTGCAGCAACGACGCTGCCTGCGCTGCATCCAACGGTGCCGTGGTGCGGATCACTTCGGCCCCCAGCGCCGCGCGGCGCAGGGACTGCAGGCCAATGGGCCGTGACGCGGACGCTGCCACGCCCTGCAGCGACATCGCATCGAGACGCTGCTGCAGGCCGGTACGGCTCAGTGTCGGTGAACTGCCGGCCCGGTACTTGATGATGAAACGCTGTATGCCGTCGCGATCCGCGGCGGGCGTGACACGCACGCCGGCCACGTTCGACGGTCTCTGCTCGGCCGCAATGGCGGGCGTCGCCCCGGCCGACACGGCGAAAGCGACCGCCATGGCACAGGCGGTGGGGAAGATGATCTTGCTCATGGAAGTCCCGTGAAGAGGAAACATGTTGGATGGAAAGACCGTCCCGCCCCTGGGGGCGGGACGGCAGGCGCTTACAGGTCGACGCCGAAACCGACACCGGCGGAACGGTCACTGCCACTGAAGGCGCCGCCCAGACTGAAGCTGGCGCGCTCGCCGACCTGCTTGCCATAGCCGATCGACAACGCCTTCTCACCGTTCTGCCAACCGGCACCCGCTGCGATGCGTCCCCGTGGGCTACGGCTTCCCGCAGCGTTGATGGCCATGTTCATCATGGCGCTGCTCATTGCGCCCTGCCGGTCAATGCGCCGGTCCTGCTGCCCGAGGCGACGATCGATGTCCTGCGACAGATCGACGAAGCGGTCGTCCAGCTGCTGGTAACGGGAGTCGGTGTAGCTTCGTGCCGAAGCGAGCGTGCTCGCATCGCCTGCATTCATCTGCGCGACGTTGACCGCATCGGTTGCTGCGGTTCCCGTACCCACGTGGGTGATGCGGCGGGCGTTGTCGGCAGCCCCTACCGACACCGTGTTCGCTTCATCGGCGGTGGAGCCTGCACCAATGGCCACCGACCCCGCGCCGCGTCCGTCCATGATCGGCGCCGAGCCTGCCGCGATGGGCGCTGCCTCGCCGGGCGGCGGCGTGGTCGGTGCGATGCCGCTGTGGCCGCGGTCGGTCACAGGTCCGCCGACCGGCGCGGCTTCAAGCACGCCGACCCGCGCATCAAGCTGTCCCAAGGCTCCGTCCAGGGCGCTCACTGCGCCGCCCACGTTGCCGTAGCGGCGGCCACCGACCGTATAGACCGGGCCGATCAGCAGTCCATCGCCGCCAAGCTCGGCGCCCCCACCCAGGACACGCACGATGCCCCCCAGCTGGTCGACGTTGACCGCGTCCATGCGCGCGGTTCCAGCGCGCAGGTTGCTGATCGTCGTGCCCTGTTCACCGCCGAGCATGATCCGTGCCTTGTCCTTGCCCCCGTAACGCACCGCCGTCTCTGCAATCTCGCCCACGCCCTCACCGATGTCGGCGATGGCGGTATCCAGCTGCCGCTTGTTCACTGCGTCGGTCGACCGGGTGCCTTCGGCCACGTGGGTGATCTGGCGTTCCTTGCCGACACTGCCGACCGAAACCGTCCCGGCGCGATCGGCGATGCTGCCCGCGCCCAGGGCCAGCGCGTCCGCAGCGGTGACGTGTGCGTCATAACCAATGGCGATCCCCTGCTCTCCCGTGACCGAGGCATCTCCGCCGATGGCAATGGATGACCACGCCTGCGCCTTGGCGAAAGCGCCCGCCGCGATGGAGTCGGCGCCTTCGGCGCGCGCGAATGAGCCGAGCGCCGTGCTGTACTCGCCTGGGGCGCGTGAGAACGCGCCCACTGCCGTGGCCGACGTGCCCGATGCCGCCGACCCGCGGCCGAACGCCCCGCTGTTCATCATCGTAGCGCGCGCACCATACCCGATGGCCGATGTTCCCTCGGCTGTCGCGTAAGCGATGGTACCCACCGCAGTTGCGTCGTTTCCGGATGCATCGTTGTTGTAACCGATGGCCACCGATCCGAATCCGCCTGCACGCGCCATCGGTCCGACGGCGGTGGCCACCAAGCCGGTGGCCGTCGCGTCGGTACCGACGGCGACGCCTCCTGTGGAGTAGGCCCCACTCCCCAGTGCCGTTGCCCCGATTCCCATTGCCGAAGCACCAGCGCCCAATGCGGTCGTGCCCAGCCCGACCGCGCTGCTCCCGCGCCCCACCGTAGTGGCGTCTTCACCGAACGCCAGGGTCTGGTGTCCAACGGCGGTACTGCCAACGCCGTCGGCCATCGCCTGGGATCCAAACGCCGATGCGCCTGCACCGCCCGCAGTGGGCTCGTCGCCGTCGGTGGCCCCATCCACGGCCACATAACGCGCATTGCCGGCTTTCGCTTCGACGGCCTTCAGCTGCTCAAGATTGACCGCGTCGAATGGGTCGGTGCCCGCTGCGACATCGGTGATCTGGCGCTGCAGGACAGGGTGCTCCTCGCCGAGCACGTCGAACCATGCTTCGGATGCTCCCACCGATACGCTGTTGGCACGCGACGCGACCGATCCATGCCCCAGCGCAACGCTGCCGGTCGCAGTGGACTCGACCCAGCTGTTGCCGAGTGCCACGCTGTGGTCGGCGGCGGCGATGGCCATCGTGCCCAGTCCCGTCGAGAGCGCCCCCTTCGCGTAGGACAGCTTGCCCACCGCCACGGCCCCCTCGCCTTCGGCCGTGCTGCTGCCGCCCACCGCCGTGGCCGCGCTGCCCTTGGCCCGCGCACTCGGACCCAGCGCAGTAGCCTGGTAGGCTTCGGCGCGGCTGTCCTGGCCCAGCGCGATGCCGAACGCACCTGCCGCTTCGGCGGTGGTACCCAATGCCAGGCTGCTCCACCCCGCCGCCTTGGCATCACGCCCCAGTGCCACCGCAGACAGGCCCGTCGCCTGCGCGTTGTTGCCTATCGCGGTGGAGTAGGCGTAGCCGGCCATGCTGTCGGCACCGATGGCGATGTTGCCGATCAGCACGTCCGGGTCATCCGTACCGGTCGCGCGTGCATTGTTGCCCAGTGCGATGGTGTTTCGGCCCTCGCTGCGCGCGTCGTGACCAATGGCCGTGCTTTCATTCCCGCTGGCCTCCGCGCCGGCTCCCAGCGCAATGGCCCGACGGCCGAAGGCAGCGCTCAGCGGACCCAGTGCGGTTGTGTCGTCGCCGAACGCGCGCGCCGAGGCACCCAGCGCCAGGCTGTTGCTTCCCTGCGCACTGGTATTGGTTTCCACGCAGATCCCATCGCAGACGTACTCGGCGCCCAATGCGATGGCGCCGTCTCCCAGCGCTGTCGCCTTGAAGCCGGCGGCGATGCTCCGAAGGCCCTGCGCCTGGCTGGACGTTCCCAATGCCAGACCACCGTGGCCGACGGCGACACTGCCCTGGCCCACTACCGTGGAGAAATCACCTCGTGCCTGCGCGTCGACACCGATCGCGATGCTGGCAGGTCCCCCTGCATCGGCGTGGGTGCCTAGTGCGACCGAGCTGTTGCCTGCGGCCTTGGCCAGCCCGCCCAGCGCAACGCTGGCATACCCGCTGGAGGACGCCAGCGAACCCAGCGCGACCGCCCCGGGTCCTGCAGCGCGGCTGTCGTCACCGATCGCGATGGAGGACTGCGCCGATGCCGCCGCGTTGCTGCCTACTGCCAAAGCGCGTTCACCCTCTGCAAGCGCACGGCTGCCCAGCGCATTGGCATCGTCACCGCGTGCCTGCGCCGCAGCACCCAGGGCGGATGCACCGTTTCCGGTGGCACGCGCGTTGCCACCCAGCGCAACGTTGAAATCGCCGCCGCCGACCCGCGTGTTTGCGCCGATCGCAATGCCGGCCTCGCCACTGGAGGCGGCGTTGAAACCGGCGGCGACGCCGCCGGAGCCGTAGGCCTGCGCCTGCCCACCGACCGCCGTTGCACCCTGCCCGGAGGCGCTGCTCAACGCACCCAGCGCGGTCGCCGCCTGCTCGCCTTCGGCCGCAGCGCTGGCGCCCACGGCGGTGTTGCCCAGTCCGTTCGCGACCGCTGTCTGGCCGATGGCGGTGCTTGCGTCGCCGAGAATGCTGGCGCCCTGGCCGAACGCCGAGCTGCCGATGCCCTGCACCCAGGCTTCCGCGCCCACCGCGACGGACGCATTGCCCTCTGTCGTCGCGCGCGAACCGATGGCGACGGCCTTGTCACCGCTGGATGCGGCACGGTCATTGCGATCGACATCGCCGTCGATGGCGATGTAGGCGAGATCACCCATCTGGTCCTTCACCGCATCCAGCTGGGCGACGTTCACCGCGTCGGTCGCCTCCACGCCGGCCCGGACATTGGCCAGCTGGCGTTCCTGGCCGCGGCGCCCCACCGAGACGGTGCCAGCCCGGTCTGCGAGTGCATTGCTGCCCAATGCCACTGCGTCCGCCGCATCAGCCTGCGCGTGCGCGCCCAGCGCAAGTGACGAAGCGGCCGCGGCACTGACCGTCGCATTCTGGCCGAGGGCGGCGGCGCCAATGGACAGTGCACGTGCACTCTGCCCGATGGCGGTTGCCGAACCGGCGGTAGCGCGCGCGTTGTTGCCGACCGCCGTCGCACCGATGGCCGTGGCCCGTGCCTGGCTGCCCATGGCGGTGGTGTCGGCGCCCTGTGCCGTAGCAAGCACGCCGATGGCTGTGGCCGCGTCACCGCTGGCACGTGCGTCATCGCTGCCATCCTCGGCGCCGTCCACCGCCACATAACGCGATGCAGGAGTCTCAGCCACTGGATGTCGCGCGTCCTGGGCTGCGGCTGCCCATGTGGGCACCAGCAGCGCGCTGGCTACCGCACAGTAGAGCGCACCGCGACGGGTGGCGCCTGAACCTGCGGGTGAGGCTGGCTCCGAAACGGCCTCTCTCTGCTGCAGGAAACGATTCCCTGCACGGCTGAAAATCTTGTTCATCGGCACTCCCATTGAAAGAGCAAAGCGTTCCCGTTCCGACGCCTGGACGACGCTTGGCGTCGCTTCGTACGTCAGCCACGGCTATGTGGAAAAAGCGCCGCCCGGCGCGTCGGACGTGGGTCCGTTGAACATGACCTGCGGCGGCGTGGTCGAAACTACGAGGGCGGCCGGCGCCTTGTCACGCACGCTCCCTCACCGCGAAATCGCCAATCCTCACGCTATGTGCGCACGGCCCTGCAGCACGCGCCTGCAGGCGCTGAGGCGCGTGCACGGCGGCGCTGGAATACCGTCAGTCCGGTGTCACCGAAGGTGAAAAGAACACGCCGTCGGGATGAAACCGCCACGCTTCACCGCTTCGACGCTGGCACCGCCAGGCCATCTGCGGCCAGTGGACGTCACCACGCCTCACGGCTGGAACAGGTAGCCGACGCCGTGGATCGAAGAAAGCGGGAAACCCTGTACGCCCAGTGCGCCCGCCTTGCGGCGAAGCCGATGGACGATGGAGTCCAGGCGATGCGTATCGAAGGCCAGCGGGTCGCCGGTCAACGTCGCGATCAGCATTTCCCGGTGCACCACCTGGCCCGCATGCTCGAGCAGGCAGCGCAGGACAGGGCGCTCGCTGCGGGTGAGCGGCATTGCGCGGCCGCAGGGTGAGTTGAGACGCCAGCCATCTGCCTCGAGATGCCAGTCCCTGGCTGCGCGGGTGGGCAGACGCGCGGCTGCCGACGGCGCGCCAAGGCGTCGGGCGAGGCTGTAGAGCGTGGCGACGAGGACACCGATCTCGACCGGCTTGACGAGGAATGCATCGGCACCGGTCACCAACCCGCGCACCTGGTCGTCGACGTGTCTCCGGCTGGTGAGCATGACCACGCCAAGGTCCGGAAAGCGGATCCGCAACGAAGCCGCCAGTTCGAAGCCATCGGCATCACGCAGATCCACATCAAGCAGCAGGATGTCGGGCAGCGTCTTCACCGCCACGCGCTCGAAAGCGGCAGCCTCACCAAAACAGATGACATCGAACCCATGCTCACGCAGCCGCGGCGCGAGGATCCGATCCCGCAGCAGCGCGTCGTCTTCGAGCAGGGCAACCACCACCGCAGATGCTGATCGACCTATCACTACATGTAATCTGACTACTACGATAAATCGATACTACCCATCGTCTGATCCTGGACGCGCGCAATTCCATGCGATTTCGCGATGCGCAGCACATCATCCAGCAAGGCCGCAGCCGTGACGTCCGCCCCAGCCCCCGGTCCCTGGATCAACAGCGGCTGATTGCGATACCTGTCGCTGTAGATCGCCACGCGATTGTCCGTGCCCGTGCCCGCTGCCAGCGGATGATCGAGCGCGAGAGCCTGCAGTCCAACGTAGGCGCCCTGGCCGTCCACACGGCCGATGAAGCGCAGCGTTGTTCCCGCCTTCCGGGCGCTGGACCATGCGTCATGGAGCGGATCGTCCAGCACGTCCAGCGCGTCCAGCGCCTCGCGGGTCGAACATGCAGCCAGCGCGCGGGGAACCAGCGAATCGACACGGATTTCATGCGTATCAAGCGGCCATCCGCTCGCGCGCGCCAGAATGATCAACTTGCGACGCACGTCCTCGCCGGACAGGTCAAGCCGCGGATCCGGTTCGGTCAGTCCCTGCTGCACTGCCTGCCGCACAAGCGCCGAAAACGGCTGTTGTCCATCATGCCGATGGAACAGCCAGGCCATCGACCCCGACAGGACGCCTTCGATCCTATGGATGCGGTCCCCGCCGGCCACCAGGGCGCGCAGACTGCTGAGCAGCGGCAGGCCGGCACCGACCGTCGCGCTGTCACCGTAGCAGGCACCTGCAGCGTCGCATCGTGCGGCGATATCGGCCGCGCGCCGGGGATGCGCGCCCTGCCCCAGCTTGTTCGCGGTCACCACGTGGATCCCGCGCTCCAGCCACCGCGCATGGGTCGCGGCGATCGCATCGCTCGCGGTGGCATCCACCACGACGTCACCGGCACGGAGGCTGTCCACTGCCGGGGCAACAGACGCTTCAGCGCCACCACCGGCGGGGCGGCCGGGGGCGTGACGTGCCGCGTGCAGCGCCTGCTCCAGCGCCTCGCTACAGACCAGGCTGGAACGTGAATTGGCCAGCCCATGAAACACCGGCAGCACCTGTCCGCTCGACTTCAGCGCCTGGTAACGGGCCACGAAGGCACTGCCTACGGTGCCGGTCCCCAGCAGCGCAAGCCGTGCGACGCCGGCCACCGGCGATGCGGAGTGCGGGCTGCTCATGCATCAACCGCCTGCGGGGGACGTGTACGTCCGGCAAGTACCGCTTCGGCACGGGCCAGCGCTGCGGCGAGGTCATTGCACAGATCCGCCTCGGCCTCGATGCCGACCGAGAGCCTCAGCAGCCCCTCGCTGATGCCTGCGGCGGCGCGCGCCTGCGGCGTCATCGCTGCATGAGTCATCGTTGCCGGGTGAGCCACCAGGCTTTCCACCCCGCCCAGCGACTCAGCAAGCGTGAAGCAGCGCAGGTCCTCGACGAAGGCACGCACGCCCGCGTGCGGATCATCGCCCGGACAGCCCGCCAGTTCGAACGACACCATGGCGCCGAAGCCGCTCTGTTGGCGCACGGCCACGGCGTGTCCCGGATGTCCGGCCAGACCGGGGTAGTGCACGGCGGCGACCGCCGGATGCGCGGCCAGCAGTTCGACGACCGCCGCCGTGTTTTCCTGGTGTACGCGCAGGCGCGCGTCCAGGGTGCGCAGCCCGCGCAGGGTCAGGAACGAATCGAACGGCGACCCCGTCAGGCCCAGGGCGTTGGCCCACCAGGTCAGCTGCTCGGCCAGTCCAGCGTCACGTGCGATCACGGCGCCGCCCACCACGTCACTGTGGCCGTTGATGTACTTGGTCGTCGAATGCACGACCAGGTCGGCACCGAACGCGAGCGGTTGCTGCAGCGCCGGTGACAGGAAGGTGTTGTCCACCACCACGCGCGCACCGGCCTTGTGCGAGGCCTCGATGACGAAGCGCAGGTCGGTGATGCGCAGCAGCGGATTGGATGGCGTCTCCACGAGCACCAGCGCGGGTGAAGTTGCCAGGGCATCGGCCAGCGAGCGGGCATCGGTCAGGTCGGCCGTGACCAGCCTGAAATGTCCCTTCGCTGCCAGTGCGTTGAACAGGCGCCAGCTTCCGCCGTAGGCGTCATGCGGCACTACCAGCGTGTCCTCGGGTCCCAACAGCGCCTGCAGCACCAGGTTGATGGCCCCCATGCCGGTGGCGGTGACCACTGCGCCAGCACCGCCCTCCAGATCAGCCAGTGCTTCGGCCAGCAGGTCGCGGGTTGGATTGCCGCTGCGGGTGTAATCGTACTGCCGCTTCGCGTTGAAGCCCTCGAAACTGAAATTGGAAGAGAGCACGATCGGCGGCACCACGGCGCCGTGCGCGGAGTCGCGGTCGATGCCGGCACGCACCGCAGCGGTGGTGCGGCTACAGGTCGTCGTGCCGCGGATGGGCTGGTTCATGCGGTGTCTCCCGGGGTGCGGATGGCGGTAGCGAGGATCGCGTCGATGCGATCGGGTTCTTTCAGGAACGCATCGTGGCCGTAGGGCGAGCGCAGGACACGCAGGCTGCCGCGCGGCCCCAGTCCTTCCACCAGGCCGACCAGGTCGGCCAGGGGGACAAGGCGGTCGCCTTCGACCGCAACCACCACAGTCGGCAGCTGCAGCTCGCCGGGATCGACCCGGTGCAGGTCGATCGACTCCGAGAGCCGCAGCCAGGCTGTGACCGGTGTTCGAGCGACATACTGCGCTGCGGCCGCGTCCAGGTAATCTTCAGCAGCGACCCGCACCCGGCCATTGATGACTTCCGGGGGGCTGTCGAAGCGTTCGCTGAATTCTTCCGGGGTTCGATAGCTCAGCATGGCGAACTGCCGGGCCAGTGCCAGGCCATGCTCATCGCTGCACTGCAGCTGGCCCAGTGCCACCGCGCGTCGCTGCAGCGCACGCCACGCCGCCGCATAGGGATGCGCCCGATGTGCACCACTGACCACCACCAGGCGCTGCACGCGCGCACGATGGCGGACGCCGAACTGTTGTGCCACGAGTGCTCCGTAGGAATATCCCACGAAAGCGTGCAGGCGACGGACGCCCAGGTGATCCAGCAGCAGGGCCAGCGCATCGGCCTGGTCGGCCGTATCGATCGGCACGTCGAGGGCGCCGTCAGCGCCGAGGTAGTCGAAGGCGAGCACGCGCCGTTGCTCCGGATCAAGCGTTCGCCCCGGTCCGACCAGGCCCTGCGCCCAGCCTTTTTCGGCGAAGCGCGAGTTGCATGCGACGTGGCGGTGGGCCGAAATACCGCCGGCCAGCACCAGCACCGGCGCATCGGCGGGGCCGACCCATTCGAAGCGGATGCGGACGGGGCGGGGGCCGGCGTGACGCAGGGACAGTACCGCGTCGAACTCGCCGCGGACCGCCTGCACGCGGTCTTCGACCGGTACGCTGACGGCGGCAAAGGGTTCGGGGCGCACCGCAGTGCTGGGGGCGAAGCTCATGGCAGGTATCCAGGTCAGGAAACGGCCACCGAGCCTTCGCGGGCCCGCGTCCGGGCGCCACCCGCGGGTGAACGCTCGAACCATCTTCCGGTAGACGCAGGGTCCCCGCAGGATTTGGCACCTACGCCGACGCTTGCGCGCCTGCGGGCTGCCCCGGCTTCAAAGGGCCTGTCCCTCTGCCGGTCTCGATGGTGGAACCACGATGCCAGCACAGTCCCGGGGTGTCAATCCCTTTATGCGGATGAAGAGATGGACTCATTTGCAACGACTTCGTCAGCTCCGGTAGAGCTGCTACAGTCCGCCGCTTCCCCCCGACCCGCGCGTGCAATGCATCGTTTCCCGGTGTCCCTTCTGTGCGTGCCGATCCTGCTGGCCAGCCTCGGCGCGCCTGCCGGTTGGCGGAGCGGGTGGGGCCTCACGGGCCCGGCCACCTCGCCCCCCTTCGCCTACGCCCTACCCTTCGACGCGCGCCGGTTCAGCGTGGGCCAGGCGCCGCGGGGTCGCTTCAGCCACCACGATGCGGAGAACCGCCATGCGGTGGATTTCACCCTGCCCGAGGGCACGCCCGTCCTGGCCGCCCGGGCCGGCCGGGTGATCGCCGTGGAGGACCGCTTCAGCGGCAACGGCCTGGATCCGCAACGGGACCGGGCGCGCGCGAACCATGTCCGTATCCAGCATGACGACGGCAGCAGTGCCCTCTACGGGCATCTGCAGCGCAACGGCGTGCGCGTACGCATGGGCGAACAGGTGCAGCAGGGCCAACTGATCGCGCTGTCGGGCAACACCGGCTACAGCACCGCCCCCCACCTGCATTTCGTGGTCCAGGTGCGCCGCGGCAACCAGTTCGAGTCGGTCCCCGCACAGATCGTCAGCGCTCGCGGCCAGCTGCACTTCGCCGCTGAAAGCGAAAAAGGGGACGGAGGGGATTAAGCAGGGCACCGATCCGCTTAATCCCCTCCGTCCCCTTTTTCGGCGATAATCATCGGCTTACCTCCATGATCTGCGCCCCGGGCGGGCGCCGCCTGCCATGTCTGAAGTCGCCACCGAAGCTGCGCGTCGCCGCACGTTCGCCATCATTTCCCACCCCGATGCGGGCAAGACCACGCTCACCGAAAAGCTGCTGCTGTTCGGAGGCGCGATCCAGATGGCCGGGTCGGTGAAGGGCCGCAAAGCGGCGCGCCACGCCACTTCCGACTGGATGGCGCTGGAGAAGGAGCGCGGCATCTCGGTCACCTCTTCGGTGATGCAGTTCCCTTACGAGGGCAAGATCGTCAACCTGCTCGACACACCCGGCCATGCCGACTTCGGCGAGGACACCTACCGCGTGCTGACCGCAGTCGACTCGGCGCTGATGGTGATCGACGTGGCCAAGGGCGTGGAAGAGCGCACCATCAAACTGATGGAGGTGTGCCGGCTGCGCGATACGCCGATCATGACCTTCATCAACAAGCTGGATCGCGAAGGCAAGGAACCGATCGACCTGCTGGACGAAGTCGAAAGCGTGCTGGGCATCCAGTGCGCCCCGGTCACCTGGCCGATCGGCATGGGCCAGCGCCTGAAGGGCGTAGTGCACCTGATCAGTGGCGAAGTGCATCTGTACGAGCAGGGCCGCAATTTCACCCGCCAGGATTCGACCATCTTCCCGTCCATCGATTCGCCCGGGCTGGCGGAGAAGATCGGTGCGCAGATGCTGGCCGATCTGCGTGACGAGCTGGAACTCGTGCAGGGGGCCAGCCATCCCTTCGACCTGGCCGCTTACCGCGCCGGCCGGCAGACCCCGGTGTTCTTCGGGTCGGGCGTGAACAACTTCGGCGTGCAGCCGCTGCTGGACTTCTTCGTTGAACATGCGCCATCGCCGCAGGCCCGTGCCAGCACCGGCCGCGAGGTCGCTCCGCAGGAAAACAAGCTGACCGGTTTCGTTTTCAAGATCCAGGCCAACATGGACCCGCAGCATCGTGACCGCGTCGCGTTCATGCGGGTCTGTTCGGGGCGTTTCGCGGCGGGCATGAAGACGCTGCACGTGCGCACCGGCAAGGAAATGAAACTTGCCAACGCGCTGACCTTCATGGCCAGCGATCGTGAGATCGCCGCCGAAGCCTGGCCCGGTGACGTGATCGGCATCCACAACCACGGCACGATCTCCATCGGCGACACCTTCACTGAAGGCGAGCCGATCATCTTCACCGGCATTCCCAACTTCGCGCCTGAACTGTTCCGCCGTGCGCGCCTGCGTGATCCACTGAAGCTCAAGCAGCTGCAGAAGGGTCTGGCACAGCTGTCCGAAGAAGGGGCGACCCAGTTCTTCCGCCCGCTGATGAGCAACGACCTGATCCTGGGCGCGGTGGGCGTGCTGCAGTTCGATGTCGCGGCGTACCGCCTGAAGGACGAATACGGCGTGGAAGCGACCTTCGAGCCGGTCAGCGTGGTCACCGCCCGCTGGGTCACCTGCAGCAACGAGAAAAAGCTGGAGGAGTTCCGCGAGAAGAACGCGATGAACCTCGCCGTCGATGCGGCCGGGCAGCTGGTCTATCTGGCACCGACCCGCGTCAATCTGCAGCTGGCGCAGGAGCGCGCTCCGGATGTCCGCTTCTCGGCCACGCGCGAAGCCGCTCACACCGTTGCTTCCGGCTGAACCCGGGCCACCGGACGGGCGTGCATGCGCGGCGCATCGCGGCGATGATAGGGGGGACGCAGGTCCCCCTCCCTGCAGCCTCGATCCCGCCATGACTTCTGTTGCTTCGATCCGCGAAGAACTCGCCAGCGCCCTTACCCATGGCTTGGGTGCCGTGTTCGCGCTGGCCGCCAGTGCCGTGCTGATCACCCTGGCGGCAATTCACGGCGACGGCTGGCAACTTGCCAGCTCCATCGTCTTCGGGGTGGCGCTGCTTCTGCTGTACACCGCGTCCACGCTCTATCACGCCATCCAGCATCCTGTGGCCAAGGGCCGGCTGAAGGTATTCGATCACTGCGCCATCTACCTGCTGATCGCGGGCACCTACACCCCATTCACGCTGATCGGCCTGCGCGGTCCCTGGGGCTGGGGGCTGTTCACCGCCATCTGGGCGCTGGCGTTGTGCGGCGTGGTGTTCAAGCTGTTCTACACCGGGCGTTTCAAGGCGCTGTCGACGGGCATCTACATCGCGATGGGCTGGCTGATCGTGGTCGCCATCAAGCCGATGCTGGCGGCCATCGATTTGTGGACCCTCGGCTGGCTGCTGGCCGGCGGCCTGTCATACACGCTGGGCACCTACTTCTACCATCGCGAATCGATCCGCTATTCCCATGCCATCTGGCATCTGTTCGTGATCGGCGGCAGTGTCTGCCACTTCGTCGCCGTTACCGCGCAGGTGCTGTAGACCGCCTTGCGCGGTGGTCCACGCGTGGACCGGGCGATGGCGTGCGCATGCACACCATCCGAATGACCACTTCGCGCGGCGTGCACGATGATCGGGCAACCATGCGGTCGTGAACACATCCTCTACGCCGCACCCGGTATCCGCCCGCCGCCCCCGTTGGCGTCGCCCCGGCAAGCGTGGGCAGCGCTGGCTCGCCATCCTGCTCTTCCTAATAGCGGCGGTCGTTCTGCTGATCGCCCTGTGGGACTGGAACTGGTTCAAGGGCCCGGTCGAACGGGCAGTCCAGGCCAGGACGGGGCGCGCGCTGCACATCGGAAACCTCGACGTCGACCTGGGACGGGTTACCACGATCCGTGCCGACTCACTGACGTTCGCCAACGCCGACTGGGCGCGCCAGCCCCGGATGGCGGCCGCTGACCGGGTCGAGATCGACGTGCGCGTCTGGCCGCTGCTTCGCGGCAGCGTGCAGTTGCCCGAGATCCGCCTCACCCGGCCGGATGTGCTGCTGCAGACCGCCACGCGCGCCGACCAACCCGGCAACTGGGATTTCATGGGTGAAAGCAAAGGGGGCGAGCCCCTGCAGCTGCGCCGGCTCCATATCGAGGACGGTCGGCTGCAGTTCCTCGATGAGCGCGGCCGTACCGACATCCAGCTGGCCGTGCGCAGTGGCAAGCCGCGGCAGGCCGATGCCGCCCCGCCGCTGCTGGTGGGCGGGAAAGGCTCTTGGCAGGGCAATGCCTTTACCCTCAACGGCAATACCGAATCGCCGCTCGAGCTGACGGACACCGACCACCCCTTCCGCATCCATCTGGACGGGCGCGCAGGTGCGACCCATGCGGTCGCCAGTGGCACGCTGATCAACCCGTTCCAGTTCCAGACCTTCAAACTGCAGTTCCGCCTCAGTGGACGGGATCTGGAAGACCTCTACCCCCTGCTCGGCATCGCCCTGCCCTCTACCCCGCCGTACCGTCTGGATGGACAGCTGAGTCGCGACCACCAGGTCTGGCGCTACGAAAAGTTCAACGGCACTGTCGGCGACAGCGACCTGGCCGGTGACGTCAAGGTGGAAGTAGGAGGTGAACGCCCCAGGCTGACGGCCAGCCTGGTGTCCAGGCGCCTGGATTTCGATGATCTCGCCGGATTCGTCGGTGCGCCCCCGAAGACCGGGGGCGACGAAACGGCCAATGCGGAACAGCAGGCCGAAGCCGCGCGGGTCGCCGCGCGGCCTACCGTGCTGCCTGATACCCCCTACAACCTCGGCAAGCTGCGCGCGATGGATGCCGATGTGCGTTTGAAGGCCCAGCGCATCAACGCGCCTAACCTGCCGCTGGATGACATGGACGCCCATCTGTTCCTCGATGACGGCCTGCTGCGCCTGGAGCCGCTGAACTTCGGCGTCGCCGGCGGTGACATCCGCAGCACCATCCGCATGGATGCACGTCGCCCGCAGATCGCCACCTCCCTGAAGGCCAGCGTGCGCCGCGTGCAACTGGGAAAACTGTTCCCGGATGCCAAGTTGGCCGAACAGGCGTCGGGCGGCATCGGCGGCGAGATCGACCTCAGTGGCACCGGCAACTCGATCGCCGCCATGCTGGGCAGCAGTGACGGCGATGTGGCCGTGGGCATGGGCAAGGGCCATGTCGGGAATCTGGTGATGGAGCTGGCCGGGCTGGACGTGGCCGAGTCGCTGAAGTTCCTGTTCACCGGAGACAAGCAGATCCCCCTGCGCTGTGCGTTTGCGGACTTCAGCGTCAAGGATGGCAGGATGGACAGCCGTGCATTGGCGGTCGACACCACCGATACGCTGATCATCGGCGAAGGCACCGTCAACCTGAAGAACGAGCAGCTGGACCTGCTGCTCAAGCCGCGTCCGAAGGACATCAGCATCCTGGCGCTGCGCTCGCCCCTGCGCATCAATGGAACGTTCAAGGATCCGGGCTTCCGGCCCGACTTCAAGGCACTTGGACTTCGCGGCGCGATCGCCCTGGCGCTGGGCAGCATTGCGCCTCCTGCCGCGCTCCTGGCGACGTTTGAACCGGGCCCCGGCAAGGACAGCGATTGCGGTGGCAAATACGCCCGCTGAGTGGCGTAAGGTCGGTGCCAGTGAACGGCGCAGGCAGACCGGCCCTCCTTGCCGGTCGACCTGCCGGCGCCACGGTCAGCCGGCGACGATGTACTGCTGCAGCTGGTCCAGTTCCCGCGCCTGTGCATCGATGACCGACTTGACCAGATCGCCAATGGAGATCACGCCAACAACGTGATCGCCCTCGACCACCGGCAGATGCCGGATGCGGTGCTGGGTCACCAGCTGCAGGCAGTGGGCGACCTGCTGGGCAGGGGTCACCGTCACCACCTGGGCGGTCATGATGTCCTCGACGCGTGTGTCGCGCGAAGACCGGTCACGCAGCACGATCTTGCGTGCGTAATCGCGTTCGGACAGGATGCCGACCAGCGCCGGCCCCTCCATCACCACTACCGCGCCAATGCTTTTTTCGGCCATCAGCCGGATCGCATCGATCACCGCCGCGCCGGGCGCGACGGCATGCACTTCAGGAGACTTGCCGTCCAACAATTGCCGAACCGTTGTCATCTGCCTGCCCTCCAGGGATGGGTTGCAGCGAGTCTGCCATGCCCGGAGCGATACAGGTGTCAACCAGGTACAGCGGCCGCTGCTTGGATTCTTCGTAGAGGCGGCCGAGGTACTCGCCAATAAGGCCCAGCGCGATCAGCTGCACGCCGCCGAGGAACAGGATGACGGCCATCATGGTCGGCCAGCCTGCGACACGGTCACCGTACACGGCCGCCTTGACCACCACCCCGACCGCGAAGGCAAACGCGCCAGCGGCGGTCAGCAGGCCCAGGTAGGTTGCCGCGCGCAGCGGGACGGTCGAAAAGCTGGTGATGCCTTCCAGTGCGAAGTTCCACAGGCGCCAGAAGCTGAACTTGCTCTGCCCGGTCAGCCGCGCATGGCGCTGGTAAGGGATGGCGATCCGCCGATAGCCCACCCAGCTGAAAAGGCCCTTCATGAAACGGTGGCGCTCGCGCAGCTCCGCGAGGGCATGCAGTGCCCGTGGCGAAAGCAGGCGGAAGTCTCCCGTATCGGCAGGAATCGGCGTAGGCGACAACCGGCCGATTACCCGATAGAAGAGATTGGCCGTGGCGCGTTTGGTCCAGCTTTCGCCGGCACGCGCCAGTCGCGTCCCATAGATATTGTCGTAGCCTTCGCGCCAGCGTGCGACGAACGCGGGGATCAACTCGGGGGGATCCTGGCAGTCGGCGTCGAGGATCATCGCCGCGCCCTGGTGCACCTGGTCGAGTCCGGCCGTCAATGCGGCTTCCTTGCCGAAGTTGCGCGACAGCCGTAAAGCGCGCACACGACCGTCTTCCGCGGCCAGGCGACAGATGATGTCCCAGGTGCCGTCCGTGCTGCCATCGTCGACGTACACCATGTGGCCATCGAGATCCGGCAGCGTGGCCAGCACGGCCGCTACCCGTGCATGCAGGAGCGGCAGCGCGGCGGCTTCATTGAAGGCCGCTACGACGACGGTCAGGCATGGCCGCGTGGCCGTGGAAAGAGTGTCAGTCATCGGCCAGGTAACTCCCACCCCCCAGCTGCCGCGCCTGTCGCTGGATCCAGGCAGCGCGGCGTTGCACGTAGGGACCGGGCCGGGCTGCGTTGTAACGACGCGGCGATGGCAGCACCGCCGCCAGCCGTGCACTTTCTGCTGGGCTCAGACGCGCCGCGTCCTTGTTCCAGAACTGTCGTGCAGCCGCCTGGACGCCATAGATGCCATCACCGAACTCAGCGATGTTGGCGTACATCTCCAGGATCCGCGACTTGGGCCAGAACGTCTCTATCAGGAGCGTGTACCAGGCTTCCAATCCCTTGCGCAGCCAGCTTCGCCCCTGCCAGAGGAACAGGTTCTTGGCGACCTGCTGGCTGATCGTGCTCGCGCCACGCACCCGCCCGCCACGGGCGTTGTGGTCGCGTGCTTTCTCGATGGCCTGCAGGTCGAAGCCGCCGTGCAGCGGGAAACGCTGGTCTTCAGCGGCCACCAGCGAGATCGGCAGCGCCGGCGCCATCTGGGCGAGGTCCCGCCACTGGTAATGCAGGCGGTAGTCCGTGTCGCCCTGCCCGAGTGCCTCGCCGTAGCGCCAGAGCATCACGGCGGACAGGGGCGGATCGACGAAGCGAAGCGCCAGCACCTGCAGCACGCTGAATCCGGCCAGCAGCACCGGCAGCCACAGCAGGCGTCTCCAGCGCCACCGCGACGGGCCGGCGGCGGCTGCCTTGAGGTTTACGTCCCCTGACCCCATTGATGGCTCACTCTTCTTTTCCATGATTGTCGGCACATTATCCGGCAAGCCTCCCCCTTCTTATAGACGCGCGGCCCCCAATCCATGACCGAACCGACTGACTCCCTGTTCCGCTTCCTGCTGCCCGACGCCGGCGTCCGCGGCGTGCACGTCCGCCTGCAGGCAACCTGGCAGGACATCCTGTCGCGCGGCGACTACCCGCCGCTGGCCGCGGGCCTGCTGGGTGAAGCCACCGTCGCCACCGCCCTGTTCACCGGCCACACCAAGGTCGACGGACGCCTGTCGATCCAGCTGCGCAGCAGCAGCGCGCTGCGCACGCTGTTCGCCGAGTGCACGGCGGCCGGCACCCTGCGCGGCATCGCCCGCGTGGAGGACGGCCAGGATGCGCCGCGCGCGCTCGAGGGTCTCGGCGACGATGCGGTGCTGGCAATCACCATCGAGAATCCAGGCCTGGACCCGCGTGAGCCCCAGCGCTACCAGAGCCTGGTGGGGCTGAGCGCCCCCACCCTGAGCGAAGCCTTCGAGGACTATTTCCGTCAGTCCGAGCAGTTGCCGACGCGGCTGCTGCTGGCGGCCGATGCCCACGGTGCGGCCGGCCTGCTGGTGCAGAAACTGCCCGGCGAAGAAGGCGATGTGGATGCATGGACGCGGATCAGCGCGCTGTTCGAAACGCTGGGCACGGCCGAGCTGCTCGCAACGCCCGCCGAAGCGCTCGTCACCCGCCTGTTCCACGAAGAGCAGCCGGAAGACCTGGGCAGCAGGCCGCTCCGCTTTGCCTGCTCGTGCTCGCGTGAACGGGTCGAGGCGATGTTGCAGTCATTGGGCGAAGAAGAAGCGCGGGCAGCGGCCAAGGCCACGGGTTCGGTAGATGTGAAATGCGAGTTCTGCGGACGTGAGTATCACTTTCCGTTGACGGAATTCGGGATACTGTTCCACGGTGCCGAGGCGTCTGTCCCGGCACCTGAACGGCTTCAGTAACAAGGACGTTTCATCTTCGCGAGTCCGCGTTCCGGGGAGGAAAACGACTTGTTAAAGATTCATAAACAGCCTAGTCTCGATTTCCCGCTCTGCGGGAACTTGCCCTGCATATGACTGTCTGACTGGAACCATGCCGAACTTCCTGCGCCTGCCGCTTGCCGTGTTGATCGCCCTCGGGTCGATCGCGGGTGCGCATGCGCAGGCAAAGGACACACGGACGGTGATCCCGGTGTGGAACAAGGGCAGCGGCAAGGTCGAGGCGCTCCTCTATCTGGAGCCGACCGGCGAACAGATGGCGGGTGCGCGCTGGCATTTCGGACGCAGCTCGCTGGATGCCGCATTCGGCCTGTCCTCGGGCGATTCGCTTGGCCTGCTCTGCAACAGCAGCCGCGGCACCAGCATCAGCGGGCTGGCCAGTCACTGCATGCTCGCCAGCCTGGGTGACGACGAAGACACCCTGTCCCGGCGCTTCAGTGCAACGACCGCGTTCAACCGCCCCGGCGGGCGCGTCGGCCTTAGCGCCGGTGCCAGCCGCGACGCCCTGCCGGCATGGCTGGCAGGGCCGAACAAGTCCCCTGCCCTGCGCGCCGAACAGAACGACCTGACCGTGTTCGGCCAGAAGAACATCGGTCGCGAAGGTTTTGTCTCCATCGGCGGCACCTACGCCAAAGCGCGGCTCGTCCCCATCGCGGATGCAGCGCCCTCCATCGTCGATCGCTGGGACAGCAAAAGCATCAGCATCGGCGCGGGCTATGGCAATTTCAGCGGCAACATCATCGGCCGGGTCGTCGATGTGCCTGGCCAGCCGGGCAAGTGGGAGGGGCTGGGCGTCGGGCTGACCTGGCGCACGCCGTGGTCCGGCCAGCTTACCGTCGGCGCCGAGAACGTGGTCAGCCGGGGCAAGAATCCGTTCTCACCGCGCAATGAGAGTAACGATGATGGCACGGTTCCGTACGTCCGTTACGAGCAGGATCTGTAACCCACTGTAGTAAATAGATTTTTTTGTCGAACGCCCCGGATCCCGGGGCGTTTTCGTATGCGCGCTTCCTGAATGGGTTTGCCGAATTTCACCAAAATCACGCGAATCATTAACAGACCTTTAATTTTTGAAAAGACGGAAGTAGTATCGGGATCAGCCCAGCGGATCTTGGAGGCGCCTTTCGCCTCCTTCGCGGGCCACACCACGTAGTTACCAAGACCACTTGGAGAGAGAGTCCAATGAACCGCAACAGCAACACTCTGCGTGACGCCGTCGTCCTGGCGCTGATCACCAGCGCGGCAGGCACGGGCACTGCGATCGCGCAGGAAGCCAGCACCACGACCAACCTGGACCGCATCTCGGTCACCGGCTCGCGCATCAAGAGCACCGACATCGAGACCTCGCAGCCGGTGCTGAGCCTGACCCGTGCGGACATCGACAAGCAGGGTGTGACCTCGGTCGCTGACATCCTGCAGCGCGTCGCCGCCAACGGTGCTGCGCTGAACCGCACCTTCAACAACGGCGGTGACGGCTCGTCCGGCATCAGCCTGCGCAACCTGGGCAGCTCGCGCACCCTGGTGCTGGTCAACGGCCGCCGCTGGACCACCGGCCTGGACGGCAGCGTCGACCTGAATACCATTCCGGTGGCCATGGTCGAGCGCATCGACGTGCTGAAGGACGGCGCTTCCACCATTTACGGCTCGGACGCCATCGCCGGTGTGGTCAACATCATCACCAAGCGCGATTTCGACGGTGCTGAAGCCAATTTCTACAAGGGCCAGTACAGCGACGGTGACGGTGATCGCGAAGCCTACGACTTCACCCTGGGCACCACCACCGACCGCGCGTCGTTGATGATCGGCGCCTCGTACGTGAACGAAAAGGAAGTGATGGCTGGCGACCGCGCGATCTCCGCCGGTGGCCCGCCGTTCTTCAGCGGCCAGAGCGGCACCGGCATCCCGGGTTCGTACGTGCGTGACGGCAGCCGCCGCATCATCATCAACGGTGCCGAAGTACCGTTCGTGAGCAACGTCCACGGCTACAACACTGCGCCGGACAACTACCTGCTGACGCCGAACGAGCGCACCTCGCTGTTCGCTGCTGGTTCGTACAACGTCACCGACAACATCACCTTCCGTACCGAGGCGATGTACAACGAGCGCAAGTCCGAGCAGCTGCTGGCCGCCATGCCGGTCACCGGCATGACCCTCAGCGCCGACAGCATGTACAACCCGTACGGCGTCGACCTGACCGGCGTGAACCGTCGTTTCAATGAAACCGGCGGCCGCTCGTTCAACCAGAACGTCAAGAACTGGCACTTCTACGGTGGCTTCGAAGGCTTCTTCGAGTTTGCTGACCGCACCTTCGACTGGGACGTCGGCTACCGCTACGACAAGACCGACCAGAACGACCTGACCTACGGCCTGCTCAATATTGCCCGCCTGGACGAAGCCTACGGCCCGTCGGAGATGCGCAATGGCGTCGCGTCCTGCGTCACCGGCCCGGGCGGCGACGTGATCGTCGGCTGCTCGCCGATCAATCCGCTGGGCGGCCTGGGTTCGATCTCGCAGGCAGCGCTGGATTACACCACCTTCACCGCACACGATTCGGCTACCCAGGAGTCCAAGGGCTACTACGCCAACATCGCCGGTGAAATCGTGCAGCTGCCGGCCGGTCCGCTGGCCTTCGCTGCCGGTTACGAATACCGCAAGGAAAGCGGCCAGTTCGATCCGGATGCCTTCATCGCCTCGGGCCTGAGCACCGGCAATGGCGCCAGCCCGACCGCTGGTTCGTACGACCTGGACGAAATGTACCTGGAGCTGTCGATCCCGGTGCTGGCCGACCTGCCGGGCGCCCAGCTGCTGGACTTCAGCGTGGCCACGCGTTACTCCAAGTACAGCAACTTCGGCAACACCACCAACAACAAGTTCGGTTTCCGCTGGAAGCCGATCGACGACCTGATGGTGCGTGGTAACTACTCCGAAGGCTTCCGCGCCGCGAGCATCAACGACCTGTTCCGTGGTGACACCGACTCGTTCGAAACCTACGCTGACCCCTGCGCCGCGGCCAACAACCCGACCGGTGGCGTGCTGGCCCAGTGCCAGGCCCAGGGCGTTCCGGCGGGCCTGGTCCAGCCGGGCACCGATGGCGAAGCAGGCCCGCTGCAGACCGTCGAGCCGTTCACCTGGAAGTCCAACCCGAACCTGAGCCCGGAAACCTCGACCAGCAAGACGCTGGGCCTGGTGTTCAGCCCGAGCTTCGTGCAGGGCCTGAACGTCACCCTCGACTGGTGGCAGATCGAGATCGAGGACGCGATCACCCGTCCGTCGATCGACGACATCATGGACCGTTGCTACGGTGGTACCGCGCAGGAACAGGCAGCTTACTGCGGCCTGATCACGCGTGACCCGACCTACGGCACCACCGCCGAGAACGGCGCCATCGTCAACGTCGACATGCCGCTGCAGAACCTGTCGTCCTACCTCGTGGAAGGCTGGGACCTGGGCGTCCTGTACAAGCTGCCGGAAACCTCGTACGGCCAGTTCACCGTGAGCTGGGACAGCACCTACCTGAGCAAGTGGGAAACCAAGGCCACCGAAGACTCCGCAGTCGAAGGCCGCCAGGGTCGCTACCTGAACCAGGATCCGTACTGGCGCATCCGTTCCAACCTGTACCTGGACTGGTCGCTGGGTGATTTCGGCATCAATTACGGCTTCCGCTACAAGTCCGGCATGACCGAAGCCTGCCTGCTGGGTGCTGCGACCCGCGCGTACTGCTCGGATGCGGAGAACCGCGAGAACCACATCAGCTCGACCGTCTATCACGACGTCCAGTTCCGCTACAACACCCCGTGGAACGGCATCGTCATGGTTGGCCTGAACAACGTGTGGGACAAGGATCCGCCGCAGTCCTACGCCGTCTCGTACAACATGTTCGACCCGCAGTACGACCTGCCGGGCCGCTACATGTACATGCAGTACAAGCAGAAGTTCTGATCGATCCACTGATCTGCAACGTCTGAAGCAACGGCCCCGAAAGGGGCCGTTGTTTTTTGCCGCAACCGCTTCGGACCGGTGCACTCGACGGCACCGAGTGCCGCCGGCAGGGTAGTGACGGCCGCTGGCTAGGTAGTGACGGCCGCTGGCCGTCAGCCCGGGATCCACATCGAAAACATGACCCCCAGCGGCCGCAGCAACCCTCCGCAGCACCGCCCGTCATGCCTGTCCACGTCGTCCACAAAAAAGGGCCGCATCGCTGCGGCCCTGATGAGCACACCGGCCGCACCGGCGGCTCAGCTGGTCGGGATCAGCGTCTCGATCACGTGCTCCACATAGGCTTCGAATTCCTCGCGCGCCTGCTTCGGCTGCTGGAGCTGCAGCGACAGCTGCAGGAAGCCGACGTAAGCCGCGTAGGCCAGTCGCGCGCGATGGCGGGCATCGGTCGAGCTCAAACCGGCCTGGCGGAACGAAGCAATCAGATAATCCATGCGGCGCTGCGATACGCGGTCGATCACCGGCCGCACCATGGGATGGTCAAGCGCCTTCAACAGCTCGCTGTAGATGATGTGGGGCTGCACCTCATGTGCCACCACCTGGAACAGCTGGCGCAGCCGCACCCGCGGGTCCGGCACCTCTTCAAGGCTGCCGAAAACCTGCTCCTGCTCGAACAGTTCCCAGCGCTCCAGCGCAGCCTGCAGCAGCGCATCACGCGATGGGAAATGCCAGTAGAAACTGCCCTTGGTCACGCCGAGACGCCGTGCCAGCGGCTCGACCGCGACCGCGCTGACGCCCTGCTCGGCGACCAGATCGAGGGCGGCCTGCGCCCAGTCTTCCGCACTCAGGCGGCTGTTGCGGCCGGCGCGCGGTTCGCCGGCGGGAGTTTCGGATTCGCTCATCGGATGATTTAACCATACGCCGGGGTTCGTTGCAGTATGCCTATGTATATAAACGGCTAAGTGAGCGGATGTCGCCCTCGCGCTGCACCATACGCGGCGGTATTGACATCGACGCCGACCCCTCCATACTAGGCGGTATGGTCAATCCACTTCCCGCCGTCCCGCTTCCCGCCGTGCGCCTGGAAGCAGCCCATGGCGCAACGCTTGCCGCCACACTGGACACACTGGGCCGACGTGGACCGGTGCTGTTCGCCCATGGCTTCGGCCAGACCCGGCATGCATGGACCACAACGGCTTCGGCGCTTGCTGCACGGGGGTTCCAGACGCTGGCCTACGATGCGCGCGGGCATGGCGATTCGGACTGGAATCCAGAGGATGTGGCCTACCACGGTGATCAGTTTGCCGATGACCTGATCGTGCTGGCGGGCGAGCAGGTGCGCCCTCCGGTGCTGGTGGCCGCCTCGATGGGAGGCCTGTTCGGCTTGCTGGCCGAATCGCGCTGGCCGGGCCTGTTCGCGGCGATGGTTCTGGTGGATATCACCCCACGCTGGGAGACGGCCGGTGTGGAACGCATCCTGGCATTCATGACCGCGCATCCGCGTGGATTCGGCTCGCTTGCCGAAGCGGCCGATGTCATCGCCGCCTACCTGCCGCATCGACCGAGGAAATCAGACGCGTCACTGCGCAGCCTGCTGCGTGAAGACGCCGAAGGCCGATGGCGCTGGCATTGGGACCCGCGACTGGTAGCAGAACTTGCGCGTGACAGCGCCCAGCACCAGGACGCGCTTGCCGACGCGGCAGGCCGGGTCAGGTGTCCCCTGCTGCTGGTCAGCGGCGGACGCAGCGACCTGATCAGCAACGACAGCATCACCGACTTCCTTGCGCTGGCCCCGCATGCCACCCACGTACAGCTGCCACAGGCCACGCACATGCTGGCCGGTGACGACAACGACGCTTTTACCGCTACTGTGTTGAACTACCTGGACGCGTTACCCACGGCCCTGGCCGCGACGCCGTCCGCCGAACCCGAGCACGTCACCGGAGTACGCTCATGAGCATCGTCATTCCCTTCCTCGCCCTGCTGCTGGCAGGTGCGTTCGCGGCTTACCACCGCATGCGGTTGATCACCTGGACCCTCATCACTCTGGCGCTGCTGGCGGTGTGCTGGTTCGTGCCCTACGTAAACCAGACCGCCACGATCGTTGCCGCAGCCGTGCTGGCGGTGATCGCGGTGCCGCTGCTGCTTCCTTTCATCCGCAAGCCGCTGCTGACCGCGCCGATGATGAAGGTGTTCCGCAAGGTGC
>JAZBLM010000009.1:0-52248 GCA_037033225.1 Pseudomonadota bacterium | reverse complement strand
TTCGCGCCGCCGAATCCGCACAGCATGGCGATCACCACGAAGACCCAGAACGGGGTCGCCGGATCCTGCACTGCAAATCCCAGCCAGATCGTCGGCAGCAGCAGCGAGGCGGTGGACAGCGCGGTCCAGCGGCGCCCACCGAAGATCGGCACCACGAACGAGTAGAAAATACGCAGCGTGGCGCCTGACAGGCTGGGCAGCGCCACCAGCCAGAACAGCTGATCGGTGGTGAAGTTGAAACCGATCCGCGGCAGGTTGATCGAAACTGCCGAGAACAGTACCCAGACCGCAAATGCCAGCAGCAGGGCCGGAATCGAGATCACCAGGTTGCGCGTGGCTACCCGGTGGCCGCTGCGCGACCAGTAGGCCGGATCTTCCGGAGCCCAGTCGCTGATGACACGACCGGGACCATCACTGCTGCGTTGGATCACATCGCTACCGGCTGTCATGCATTACTCCCAGGCTGTGGAGTGACGACGGGTTTCTGCAATGAATCCGAAATCACGCCGCCATTGGGCCAGCAACCGGCGTGTTTCGATTTGATCTGGATCAACCAGGCGCGCGCCGCAAGCGCGCGCCTGACAATTATCAAGAATCGCTCATGGCCTCGACGGCGCGACGTCTGGGACCACGCTCACGCAGGCTGTCGCGGATATCCACGTCAAAATGCAGCCGCAGCGGACAGTTGCCGGTGGGGATCTCGAAAACCAGGCCTTCGCGGCATGGCAGGCGCTGGGCGTACTCCGCCACGATCCCGCGGGGCAATGTCGCGCGCAGGTCCTGCAGGGAGCCGTCCAGCATCGCGCTGGCGATTTCGGCGAGCACCAGTTGTTGCGCTCCCTCAAACGCCGGGCCGAGCGCAGTCCGGTTGACCACGCTCTCGCCGGCGAGCAGGCACGCCAGTTCGGCCTCGTCCACGCGCAGGCGGAGGGACTGCTGCTGCATCTGGATCTTCATGGCGCAAGTTCCCTCCACTGCTGGGGGGTATTGCAGTTGACCAGGCGCGGCAGCTCATGCGCTGCCACCGGTACCTCCACTACGCCAAGTCGCTGCTGCAACGCCCGTACGGAGCGCGTTCCATCGACATCGCCACACATGCTGGCGAGCACCTTGCGACAAGTGCTGTCAATTTTCAAGCACATTGGAAGGGGGTATTCCGCAAATATCCGGACCGATCCGGGACCTGCGTCACGCAACCGGTGCAACAACGCGACGCTCAACAGCGGCATGTCCACCGGGATCACCCATAGCAGGCCGTCAGGAATGACAGCCAGCGCACTGGCCAGACCGCCCAACGGGCCCAAGCCCGGCAATGCATCGGGAATTCCGCGGTAGGCGGCGTGGTTGCCGCTGACCCAGACCCGGTCGGCCCCTGCACGCCCCAGCAGCGCAACGGCGTGCGAAAGCAGGGTGCCACCGGCCCACTCCAGCGCGGCCTTGTCCCGGCCCATGCGCCGCGACTGCCCGCCGGCCAGCACCAGCCCACGGATCGCCCGATCAGTGGGGGTGGGCGTGGTCATCCGCGTGCCCGCCTGCTGCTGCCTCCTGCGCAGGCGCGTCGTGGCAGAGCGAACAGCCTTCGCTCCAGACACTGTCACCGTCCTGGTAGTGCTCCTGCTTCCACACCGGTGCGCGATGCTTCACCGCTTCGATCAACTGCCGGCAGGCGCGGAACGCTTCGTCGCGATGCGGCGTGCCCGCGGCGACCACGATGGCGACCTCACCCACGGCGAGCCGTCCCTTGGCGTGGGCCACGTACAGCTTCACCCGGGGGCCGAATTCCGCCTCGACTTCCGCGGCCAGGCGCTGCATCTCGTTCAACACCAAAGGTACGAACAGATCGTAGCTGATGCCCATGACCGCGCGCCCCCGGTTGAGGTCGCGCACCTTGCCGATGAACATGTCGATGCCACCGAACCCCGGATCGGACACGAAGTCGATCGCTTCGGCAGGATCCAGCGCCGCCTCGCTGCGCTCGACGACCTTCAGGCACATCCGCGTCTGCATGCTCAACCTCCACTGACCGGCGGCAGGATGGCCACCATGCCGTCAGCCGGCAAGGGCTCGTCATCGCGCAGCACCCGCTCGGTGTCTGCGAATGCGGAATAGTCCAGCAGTCCGGCCCGGAATTCCGGCCAGCGCTGCGCAAGCTGTTCGCGCAGCGCCCGTCGAAGGTCGGCCACCTGCATGCCCGCGACCTCCAGCTCAAGCTTCCGTTCCGGGACGAGGTCAGAGAACGCCCCGAACAACTGCACCTGCATCTTCATCACGTCATCTCCTGCGCGGCCAGCTGCACCGGATCGCGGTGCCCCCAACCGACAATGGTCACCGGCGTCCCGGCGGCAACGGTATCACCCTCCCCGTCCAGCACCGCCCAAGCGTTGGCCCGCAGCGTCGACATCAACCGGAACGATTCCTGCCCGGTCAGCACGCGCACGCTGAGCTGCCCACGCGCATCCAGTTCCACCCGCGCGCGCGTGTGGAAGCGCAGGCCCGGCGGCACGCGTACGTCGGCCTGCAGCGGCAACTGCAGGCGCGCTTCCGGCGCCAGTCCAAGCAGCCGGCGCAGCACAGGCTCAACAAAGAACCGCTGGCCCACGGCGGCGGACACCGGATTCCCCGGCAACCCGAAATACAGCGTGCCCTGCGGCAGCTGCGCGAACAGCAGCGGCTTGCCCGGACGGATGGCGACCTTGTGGAACAGGATCTGCGCCCCGCGCGCGCGCAGCGCATCGGGGATGAAATCATAGCGGCCCATCGAGACCGCGCCGGTACTCACCACCAGCTGCGCGCCGGCGGCGAGCGCGGCGTCGAGCGCCGCATCGAACGCCGCGGGTTCATCGCCCACCACGCCGTCCCAGACTACCTGTGCACCCGCCGCCTGCAGCCGTCCGACCAGGTAAGGCCGGTTGCTGTCACGGATCTGGCCCGACGCCAGCGCCTGCGTCGCATCGCTGACCAGCTCCTTGCCGGTGGCGATCACCGCAACGCGTGGCCGGATGCGCGCCTCGACCTCGGAAACGCCGATGGCAAACAGCAGCATCTGTTCGTGGCTGCCCAGCGTGGCCCCGGCTGGCAGCACCTGCTCGCCCGCGCGCACGTCCTGACCACACAGGCGAAGATGCTGCCCGGTCTGCACGGACGTGCGCAGGCGGATGCGATGCGGGCGGCCGTCGACCTGCTCCAGGATCTCCACCTGTTCGACCGGCACCATGCTGTCCAGACCCTCAGGCACGCGCGCACCGGTCATGATTTCCCAGGCACCCTGATCCGAGGTCGCTCTCGCCGCCGCATCACCTGCAGCCTGCCAGCCGTGCACCGCAAGTTCGGTGCCCGCAGGCAGCTCAGCCCCTGCGCAGCACAGTGCGAAGCCATCCATCGCCGAATTGTCGAACGGCGGCAATGACTGCGGACTGGTTACCGCGACGGCCAGAACCCGACCGCTCGATTCGGCCGCCGCCACGCGTTCACTGCCCAACGGTGCGCTGTTGACCAGCAGAATCTGCAGCGCCTCGGTGTAGCTGATCATGCGTGGTCACCGCCCTGCACCATCGCCAACGCGTGACCGAGCACCGGAGCCAGGATATCCAGGCACTGGGCAGCGGCGCGTGGGCTGCCCGGCAGCGCGAAGACCAGCATTCCGCCCAGCTGGACGACCTCGGCGCGGCTCAGCCATGCCATTCCAGTGTGCTGGGCGCTGAGGCTGCGCACCATCTGCGCCAGGCCATCGACGCGGCGCCCGCCGAGTGACTGCAGTGCCTCCGGAGTCAGGTCACGCGGCCCCAAGCCGGTGCCCCCGGTGCACAGCACCAGGCGGACACCGCGCGAGGCCAGGCCGCGCAGGTGGCCGGCCAGTGGCTCCACGCCGTCGGGCAGGACCTGCAGCGCTTCAACGTCGCCCCCCAGCGCGTCCAGTCCCTGCACCAGACGGGGACCCGACTGATCGTCATACTCTCCGCGGCTGGCCCTGTCGCTCAGCGTCACCACCGCACAGCGGGCACCTTCAAGCCCCCGTGGGGCACGCGGCCTGAAGCGGTCCCGCTCCTCCTCGCTCATGCCCTGCGGGTGATGCCACAGTCCTTTCTTGCCACCTTCCTTGAACAGCAGGCGGATGGCGCTGATTTCCAGCGCCGGCTCGATCGGCTTGCTCAGGTCATAGAGGGTCAGCAGCGCGGCGTTCACGCCGGCCAGTGCCTCCATCTCGACGCCAGTACGGGCTTCGCTGGCGCACTCGCACCAGACACGGATCGCATTGCGCTCCGGCACGGGCGCGCAGAACACGCGAACCAGCTCCAGCGGCAGCGGGTGGCACAGCGGCATCAGCGCCGACGCCATCTTCGCACCCTGCAGTCCGGCGATCTCCGCCATCACCAGCGCATCCCCTTTGGGTAGGCGGCGCTCGACGATCATCGGATAGGCCACCGGGCCTGCGATCAGTTCGCCCACGGCGACTGCGCGGCGGCGGGTGATGCGCTTGTCGCGGACATCGGCCATGTGGAACGCGGCTGACATTTCATCTTTCATGTAACGGGTCATCCTCCGATCGAAGCCAGGTGCGGGGTCAACCCGGTCTGGCCCTGGTGCAGTCCATGCCCGGCTGCCTTGAGCCCAAGCTGTGTGGTGATGCGCGCCAACAGGGCGTCGCGGTCGTCTTCATGCTGCAGCAGCGGGCGCAGGGCCACGCCGAAATCGCCAAACAGACACAATCGCAGGTCACCGCGCGCAGTCACCCGCAGGCGGTTGCAGCCGCGGCAGAAATCCCTGGAGTACGGTGCGATGATGCCGATCCGGCCCTTGTGGTCGGGGTGGGCGTATTCGCGTGCCGGACCCGCATCGTCGGCACGCGGGCAGAGGCTCCAGCCGGCCGCGTCCAGCTGCCGTTCCAGCACGTCCGCACGCAGGTGATGGCGCTCGAAATAGGCCTGGTTGTCGCCCGTGCGCATCAGCTCGATGAAGCGCACGCAGATCGGGCGCTCACGAAGGAAGGCCATCCACTGCGGCAGTTCATCGTCGTTGCCATCGCGCAGCAGCACCGCATTGAGCTTGATCGAATCCAGGCCCAGCTGCTGGGCGATCTCCAGTCCTTCCAGGATCTCCGGCAGGCGGTCGTGGCCGGTAATGGAGACGAAGCGGTCGCGGCGCAGGGTATCCATGCTGACATTCAGCGCGGTCAGGCCGGCGGCATGCCACGCCGGCAGGCGCCGGGGCAGCAGCGTGCCATTGGTGGTGATGGCCACCTTGCGGATGCCCGGTACAGCGGCCACGGTGGCAATGACCTGGTCCAGGTCCTTGCGCAGGCTGGGCTCGCCACCGGTCAGGCGGATCTTGTGCATGCCCAGCGTGGCGAAAGCGCGTACCAGCCGCTCGATTTCGTCCACCGCCAGGAATTTCGGCCGTCCATCGGCCTGGTATCCGTCGGGCAGGCAGTAGCTGCAGCTGAAGTTGCACGCCTCGGTCAGTGACAGACGCAGATACGGAAAGCGCCGGCCGAAGCCGTCGGTCAGTGGGGTCATGGCGGGGCCACCTTGCATGTTCACCTTTCCGTTGTCCCGGACGCGCCGGACATCCTCGCATCCTCAAGGGGTCACAGCCTACGTGGGCCGCTGTGTGGAGGGCATGACTTAAATCAAAACGTCCGCGCCACGGTAGCGCCGGGTTATGGCAGCATGCGGCTTTCCTGGCCCTATGCGTGGACGGACATCATGCTGAGCGACTTCGACCAACTGCTTCACGCCGCGCACCACCAGCCCGAACCGCAGCGCCTGCTGTTCGTCTTCGCCCGCACCGACCTGCCGGAGTCGCCAACCGTTGCCCAGCGCGAGCGCCACCAGCAGGGGACCGGCGGCACCCTGAGCCCGGTGCTGTGCGTGGACAAGCTGCCCGGCGAAGTGACTTCGTTCCACGCCTTGCAGGCCGAATCGAGCGCCACGGGCATCCGCTGGGATCTGGTCTTCGTGGCGGCGATGGACGGGCGTGCGGGCATCGCACCCTCCAGTGATGAAGCCGCCCAGCCCCTCCAGCTGATGGTCAATGCGATCAACAACGGTCAGATCACCCGCTTCGCCGCCTTCGACGGCGAGGGCGAACCGGTGCAGTTCTACTGACCGACCCATTGCAATGTCAGGAAGAAAATCACCAGCACCGTGTTCAGGCCCCATGCCACGGTCAGTCCACGGGCGGCAACCCCCAGGTTGGGCGTACGCGCGGTCGGAGCTGCGCGCCATACCGCCGGGATGATCCAGCCGGTGAACAGCAGCAACAGGGCGAACAGGGCCAGCGCCAGCGTCGTGCGCTGGGTGGTGAACGCCCACAGTGCGCCGGCCCACAGGATATTGCTGGGAACGACGCCCTGGAGCCAGAACACGTTCCACAGCGGCGAGCGTCCGGATGCGCGGGGCGTGGGGTGCAAGGATGTGGCAGCGGTCATGAGTCTCCCTGTCGATCAGGCTGGGCATCAGGTGCCGTGAGAAAACATGCGCGGCCAGAGTGCGCCCGGCGGTCGGCAGGCGTCAAGGGGTCCCGACGGATCGGTCCCGATGCCGGATCGGCGGCTAGCGAGCGGGTTTCGCCTCGGCGCCCGGACGCGCGGGCGTGGCATGTTCGTGGTCGGCTCCGCTGGGATCCTGTATCTGGATCACCGTTCCCTGCTGCCACGCGTCGGCGCCTTGCGCGATGCCCGGCACTGCAATGGATTCACGGTCCTTTTTCCTCGCCGCGCTGTCCACACCCAGACGCTGGTCGCGGGCGGCCACCATGTCCGGGTCCGCCTGCCCGTCTGCGGTGAAGCCCATCATCAGCTGCGGCACGCCACGCGGCAGGTCCTTGTCCAGGTCGGTGTGCCAGGTATGCCAGGTCTTGCCATAGGTGGTGACCAGCTTCTTCATCAGCTCGTGCTCGGCCACCTCCGGAATGCCGGGTGCGATCAGCTGGCCGGACTTCACCTCATGCACGTGGCTGTGCCAGAGCGCCTTCTCCTTCTCCGGCAATCCTTCGAACAGGGCCGCGCTGATGATGTACTCCACCCCCATCAACTTGGCGTCCTTGACGTTGCCATCGTAGATCGTGCACTGGATGACATCCTCGTTGAGGATGGCGCAGTAGTGGTGGGCTTCCATCTGCACCGTCATGCGGCCGTTGTAGAAGTGGAATCCGTCGAGATAGGCGTTGATCGCCTCGATCGGCGGGCGATCCTGCAGAAGCGCCGCGCCGGCATCCAGCGCCTTGGTTTTCGCCGTCTCCGGTGCACCGGGGGCGTCGACGGGTGAGTCGCTGTTTCCGCCCCCACAGCCGGCAAGGGTCGTCGCAAGGGCAGCCGCGGTGAGAAAAGGGAAGATACGCATCGTTGACCTCCAGTATCTGTGATGATCGAGTGTCATCGTCAAGGCGTGGCGAGGATGCCGCCTCGCCGCTGCGTCACTCCAGCAGACCGAGCAGTGATCGGTGGGCTGCCACGCCGGCCAGCGCCCCTTCGCCCACCGCCAACGCGATGTTGCCCGCAAAGCGCGCCGCGTCGCCGCAGGCAAAGACACCGGGTACGGTGGTCTGCTTGGCAGAGTCGGTGGTGATGCACCCTGCACTTTCCACCTCGCAACCGAGCGCTTCGGCCATGGGGGCAGCGAGGCTGCTGTCCGGGTGGATGAACAACGCATCCACTTTCATGCTTCGTTCGTCGGCAAGCTGCAACGTCGCCGTATCGGTGATGGCGACCAGGGCGCTGCGTTCCAGGCTCACGCCCAGCGGTTCCAATGACGACGCAATGCGTTCCAGGTCCTGTGCATCGAAGCCCCCGTCGTGGAAAGCCTGCACCCTGCCCCACTGCTGCAACGCACGTACCTGTTCCTCCGCGCCATCGACAGACGAGACCAGGGCACCTATGGCACCACCGCAGATCTCATAACCATGGCAGTAAGGACAGTGCAGCACGCTGCGTCCCCAGCGTTCGTCCAGCCCGGGGATGTCCGGCAGGTGATCCACCACGCCATGTGCAAGGACCACCCGACGGGCTTCATGGACCGCCCCGGAGCGGCACTGCACCTGGAAGCCCTGCGCGGCACTTCCGGTAATGCGCTGCACCTCATCGTCGTTCCAGCTCACCCGCTCGTAGGCCAGCAGTTGACTGCGCCCCTGCGCAAGGATGTCTGCCGGGGCGGCGCCATCCCACCCCAGGCAGCCATGTGCACGTGCGGCGCGCCGGTTGCGCGGCTTGCCCGCGTCGATCACCCGCACGGTTCGGCATGCACGCGCCAGTTGCAGCGCCGCCGACATGCCGGCAAAACTGCCTCCTACCACTACGACGTCAATCACCGCTCGTTCTCCCTTGGAGTCGCAACAGGCCAGGCCGCCTTTCGGCGGCCTGGCGGGGTCTCATGCACCGACTTCAGAAGAAGATCGCGTACAGGATGAGGATCGGAATTGGGACGCCGAGCGCCCAGAGCAGCAGGGTCTTCATGGCAGAACTCCTTGGTGGGTGGAAGGATTACAGGTCACGGCGACGGCCGCCCCAGGTGGCACTCAGACTGGCGAAGAACGCGCCGATCAACAGGGTGATGAACAGCCACAGGGCCGCGTAGGCCGTGGCCTTGCGCGCATCGTCTGCGACCTGCTTCGCGGTGTTCTTTGCCTCTTCCAGCGAAGCACGCATCCGGGTCTGGATATCGGTCACCCGGGCTTCGGCTTCTGCCTGGGTCATGCCGGTCTCGCGGGCGATCAGCTGGGCCAGGTACTGTTTGTCTTCCGGGCTGAGGCCCTCGGACTGCAGGCTGGTCAGGATGATCCGGTTCACCTCGGCACGCGTTTCGACCCGATTACCCGCCGGACCGGGTCCCTGGCCCGGCATCGGGCGAGACGGCATCGGACGGTTGTCAGGTGCGGGAGCCATCGCCGCCGGGCCAACCGGTGCGGGCATCGCAGCCGCGTCGCCAGCCATCGGCGCTGCGGGCGGCACCGGCGTTGCAGCGGTTGCGTCACGGAACAGCGAATCCACCCAATAATTCATGTCACCCGGCTCACTGCCCATGGCAGCCGGACCCGCACTTGCCGCCGCGACACCGGCCGTCGACGCGGCAGCGCCCGCCGTTGCCCCGGCGACCTTGGCCCCGGCGCCGAGCACGCCACCAATGGCCGAGGTCAACAGGCCAGCGGTCAGCAGCGTGGCGACGGCCCAGGAAACGAAGCCATGGGCGGTGTCGCGGAAATAGGTTTCATCGCCATGGATCGACGTCCATTTCGTGCGCAGCCGCCCGGCGAGATAACCGCCCAGGCCGGAGGCGGCGAGCGCGGTGAAGGTCAGCCAGGCGATGCTGCCCCAGCCGAAGGTTTCCTTGCTCACGCCGTCAAAGGACCACGGCGAGACCGAAGACAGACCCAGGCCAACGCCCAGAATCACCAGCACGAGGGAAAGTGCAGCGGCGGCCGCCGCGCCGGCGAAAATCGCGCCCCATGACACTGCGCTTTCCGGCGCGGGGTTCATGATCGGCGTGTCCACCACGACGGCCACGTCGGGTCCTTGGGGTACGCGGTCTGGATAGTCGAGACGAGTGTTCATCGGGCTTGGCGCTCATGTTCAACGCTGCGGCTGCAGCTGGCGGAATGAGGCTGCTCGCATTCACGTGAAAGCCGTGAGACCTCCCGTTCACCTGTTGCCCACCCTATGGGGCGCCCACCACGGACATGCTTGCGTCTCTCCAGAGCCGGGTTGGTGGGTGGTTGCGTGGCCTAGAACAGCGCGCCCTGGGCGGGCGGATAGATCAGGTTCTCCCCGACCGCGCGCGCCATGGGATTGAGTGGGTGGGGTTTCGGCTCGGTGCTGGACACGATGTGCAGCACCTCATGTCCCCGGTGCGTGAGCAGGTCGGAAATGAGGCGTCGATGGCACCGCCACCACGGCGCCTCGGCGCACATCAGCGCAGTGCGATGCGCACGCGCCAGCGTCAGGACCTTGCGCAGTCCGTCGGCAAACTCGGCAGACGTCATATGGTCGGCATAGCCCTGGAAGGCCGCGTTGTCCCACGCGCCATTGGGTGATGCGGGCTGCACTTTGCGCCGCCCGCCGAGTTCGGGAATCCACTCATATCCGATCCCCAGCGGCGGCAATGCCCCTGCCATCTGCTCCGAAGCGAACCACGGGTGACGGCGGGAGCCAGGGAAGCGCCGCACATCGGCTATCGCGGTAATGTCCTGCGCACGAAGCAATTGCACGAAATCATCCCATGGCCGTGTGGAATGGCCGATGGTCCAGACAGTCGTTCGGCGTGAGACAGGCGATTCGGAATCCATGGAGCCATTGGACACCGATGCCCGTAACAGGCGTGTGGTCACAACGCCAGAACGCGGTGCATGCCGCCCTGCTACAGTCCAGCCGCCCAAGGAGAACCGCCATGACGCCACTTGATAAACCCGTTCGCCGCGAAGTCCAGATCGGCGACGAGCTGTACACACTGACCATCGATCCCGCGGGGCTGAAGCTGGTGCCCAAGGGACGCCGCAAGGGACTCGAACTGGCGTGGTCCGAGCTCGTCAGCGGCGACGCGGCACTAGCAGCGGCATTGCAGGCCTCGCTGCAGGAAAAGTGAGGCAGGTGCATCGTGCGAGCGCTGCGGCAGCACGGCAGCGGCGCTGGCATTGCGTCGGCGCCTTCGACGACAATAATGGTTTTCCAACAGCAAGGAACGCTGATGCATCGCATCGCATGGACAAGGACGCTGGTGTTGATGACGCTACTGGGCAGCGCCGCCACGCAGGCGCAGGCGCCTGCTGCAGACGGCACCCGACGTGTCGCCGCGTTCGACCTGCCTGTCTCGCCCTACCTGAGCGAACCCGCGCAGGCGGCGGTACGTTCGGCCGTCATCAACGGCGATCCGACGGCGAAGATGGACAATGCCGCCGTGCTGGCCGGGCTGCCGGCACTGCGCAAGGGCGCAGACGATTGGGCGCGGGGCGAAATCGTCGGCCTGCGGACCCGCTACCCGGTCGATCTGTACAACGAGACGTGGAACGGCGTGTCGGTCGTGCGGGTCCAGCCGCGTAGTGCGCCCACCGACCCGGCGCGCCAACGCCTGCTGATCGAGCTGCACGGTGGGGCCTTCATTTTCGGTCGAGCCGATACGCTTGGCCTGCTGGAGGCGATCCCCCTTGCCTCGATGACCGGTGCCACCGTGGTCGCGGTGGAATATCGCCAAGGACCCGAGCACAGGTTTCCTGCCGCCAGCGAAGACGTTGCCGCCGTGTACCGGGCTGCGCTTGAGCGGTATCCACCCGGACACATCGGGCTGTTCGGTTGTTCCGCCGGTGGCGTACTTACGGGCGAGTCACTGGCCTGGTTCGCAAAGGAAAAGCTGCCGATGCCAGGCGCAGCGGGCCTGTTCTGTGCCGGCGGCGATGCGCGCTATGGCGGCGACTCGCGTTACGTTGCCGCCGCGTTGAATGACGCCCTGCTGCCGCACGCTGACGGCTCGTTGCCGATCATGGAAGATCTCTACTACGGCGATGTGGATTTCCGCGACCCGCTGGTTTCGCCCGTGTTTTCCGACGAGGTACTCAAGCAGTTCCCTCCGACGCTGCTGATCACCGCCACCCGCGCCGCAGAGCTGAGCAACATTTCCTACCTGCATACGCGCCTGCACGCGCTGGAACGCGAGTCCGACCTGCATGTCTGGGACGGACTCGGGCACGCATTCCATCTGAATGCGAAATTGCCGGAAAGCCAGCAGGCTTTCCGGGTCATGGCACGCTTCTTCAGCCGCCATCTCGACATGCCACTTCCAGCAGTGGGCACATCCAGATAGCCTTTCGACAACCCGCGCGGCCCGGAGGCTGCGCGGGTCCCGACGCGATCAGGGCTCGCGCGGCGTGGTGTTGACGGCGCCCGCCCCTGGGCCGGCACCAAGCTCTGCGCCGGTCGGCGGCTGTGCCTCCGGATTGGATGCGGTCCGGACCATCATCATTTCCAGCGCGGAAGCTTCCACATCGCTCAGGCCGACGGCATAGTCGCCTTCGCCGCCATCCACTGCGGCCTGCGCATCGCGGTCTGTTACCGTTTCCCACAGCTCGCCACTGTTCCAGCTGCCGGCCACATCGCCGTCGCCCTGCGACATGTCCATGTAGAGGTCGGTGAAAGCCGGGTCCCCCGGCAATTTGCCCGGCGGGAAATTCGGATGGATGCTGTACAGCGCCTTCTCGAACGACTTCTGGTGCGCGATTTCGCGCGTCATCAGGAAGCGCAGCGCGTCCTTGATGCCCGGGTCGTCGGTGACGTTGATCAGGCGCTCATAGACGATCTTCGCCCGCGCCTCGGCCGCAATGTTCGACCGCAGGTCCGCCGTCGGCTCGCCGATGGAATCCACGTAGGCAGCCGTCCACGGTACGCCGCTGGAATTGACCAGTGCAGGACCGCCACCGTACAGAATCTGCTGGGTGTGGCTGGTGCTGTTCTGGCTGAGGTTGCGCATGTCCTCGACCTCGGCCATGCCCTCAGACTGCACGGCCTTCGGTCCCTGGTTCAGCATCGCGATGATGGTCCCGATGATTTCAAGGTGGCTGATTTCTTCTGTCGCCACATCGAACAACAGGTCCTTGCGGCCCGGATCGGACTCCCCCAGCGCCTGGGTGAAGTAGCGCATCGCAGCGGCGAGCTCGCCCTGCGGCCCGCCGAACTGTTCCAGCATCAGTGTAGCGAGCGCAGGATTGGATTCCTGCACCCGAACGGTATACATCAATTTCTTGTGGTGTAAAAACATGGATCGGTCCTCTGGCGTGCAGTGGCTGGGAGGGTTCCCGTTTCAGATCACTTCTTTGCTTCGACACCCGGGGCGGCATCGCGAACCAGGAATTCTTCGGTGAGTTCCGGCAGGTGGGCCGCCAGCCAGTCCGCCATCGCCTCTTCCTGCACCAGGATCTGCTCGCAGACCCGCGCGGTTTCGGCGTCGCCTGCGGTCTTCGCAGCAGCGATCAGCGCGGTGTACGAAGCAATCTCGAAATGCTCGAAGACATAACCGGCCATGGCGCCCTTGACGATCTCGTCGGAAGCCGTCATGCCACCCACGGCCTGACCCATCGCGGCCATCTTGCCCATGACGTCCTTGACCACGGAGCGGGAGCCGCCCAGGCGCTCGATGCAGCCTTCCAGCAGCTCGCGCTGGCCGATGGTTTCCTGGATGTGTTCTTCGATGCGGGCCTTGAGCACCGGGTAATGTTCGATGCGCGCGGCTTGGCCCTTCAGCATCGTTTCGGCCTGCTGCTCCATCGCGTGGGCATCGCGCAGCCAGTCCAGAAGGTTTTCCTTGATCTCAGTCATTGGCAACAACCTCGTTGAGTGAGGTTTCAGCCTAGGCCTGCCGCCATCATGTCAAGGCGAACCCGGAGTGAAAGAACGGCGAACGTCGTCATCGGAAACGCGCACGCCTCATTGACATGCCCACGGCGTGGTCAAGGTATGAACGCTTCAGCTGTCCATCTTTTCGATGGTGATCTCGCCGGACGTTTCCAGCATCGCCAACGCAATCTCGTAATGACCCTTGCAGCCCGCTTTGCGCATCGCCACGTCCAGGTCTTCAGGCGCCACGTTGCAGCTGCGCAGTTGTTTCCAGAAGACTGTGCCGCTGCGGACCAGCACAACAGGCGTGCCTTCCACCCAGCCATGCATGCGTCGGCTGCGCGCGGTCACGAAACCGACCAGCCAATTCAGCGCCAACAAGGTCGTGGCCAGAATCAATCCTCCGAGCAGCGAAGTGTCTTCGCCGATCAGCGAGTTCTGCACGGCCGTGCCCAGCAGCACGATCACCAGAACGTCGAACGGGGCGGACTGTCCGATGGAACGCTTGCCACTGAATCGGCTGAGCAGCAGCACGACGATGTAGACGGCCGTCGCGCGCAGCACGAACTCGAACCACGGCATGCCCAGGTCGAAGAGGTCACTCATGTCCAGATCCGGAAGTTGCACTGGCGCACGGAATACCGGAAGCGGAGTCTAGGCCACGTGACAACGACGCGCGGGTCAGCGGGGCCGGTGGCTCACGCGTTGGCGCAGGTAACCGGCCAAGGCGGACACGCCTGCTGCCGGCACCGCCAATGCCGCAGCGTATGCCAGTCCAGCGAGCAACAACGGGCCCACGCCGGACAGCATGGCGACCACCGTTACCTGCGAGAGCATCATCAGCACGCCCCATAGCCAGGCACGCGTGGGAAATACCGCGCCGAGCAATGCGCTGGTGAGCAGCGCCAACGGGTAGACGAGGGTGAAGTAATTCGGCAAATCCCAGGCTTCAGTCTTTCCGGAGCTGAAAGACACCAGAAACCAGAAGAGCAGTCCGGTCTTGATCGAGATGGCGAAGGCAGCGATCAAACGGCCCTCGGGTGCAGCGTCGGTTCGCACGGGATAGCCTTGATGGAGAGAACGGGTCGGCGGCTGTGACACCGAAGCGGGATCCTACCATCTGCATCTCCAGCCCCTCGTGTCGGTTCCAGTACCTGGCCATGGCCAATGGCACGGTCGTAAAGCCGATCGCCTGGCTAGGCTGGGCGATCGCAGACGTGAGCGGATCGAATGTCAGACACCAGCCCGCGCGGCACCGGTTTCGCGGTTTCCCGGCAGTGGCATCCCCTGGCCAGGGCAGCGCTCCTGCTGGGCGTGCTGGCGCTTGCCTATTTTCCCTGGCTCCCGTTTCCCTGGCGCATGCCAGCGGTAGGCCTGCTTGGCGTCCTGCTGGTGTGGCTTGAAACACGCTCGACGGCGGCAGCCGGACTGCGACGCTGCTCGGTGGCTGCCACGATCGGCTGGACCTTGGGCCTGCTGCTGATTGTCGTTGCAGTACTGGACCCGCTGCTGGAGCCAGCAATCAATTGGCTCACCGGCACCCCCACCGATTACAGCGCCTACGGTGCGCTCAAAGGAAACCGCGATGCCGCACTGGCCTTGATCGGTGGGGCGTGGTTGAGCGCGGCACTGGGTGAGGAACTGGTCTTCCGTGCGTTCCTGCTGCACCAGCTGGCGGCGCTGTGGGGTCGCTCCCGTCTCGCCATGCCAGCCAGCGTGATCCTCGGCGGAGCAGTTTTCGGGCTGATGCACGCCGCGCAGGGCGTAAGCGGCGTGCTGCTGACCGGCTGCGTAGGCATGGTGTTTTCATATGCCTACTTCAGATCCAATCGCAACCTGCTGGCGATGGTGCTGGCACACGGCTTGATCGATACGTGGGGCGTCGGAACGCTTTACCTCGGATGGTACTGATGCGCTGAACCGACGGGACAAAGGGTGCAGCGCCATGCGGTTGCGTCGTGGATCCGCTGCGGGCCCGCATCGCGCCCGCGCCCATGGCCATTCCCGAGCAGGGCTGGAATCACCGCTTGGCCGGCTGCCAGCCCGCCCTCACGGCTTCGGTCGGCGTACAGAACATGCGCTCGCCGCGAGCGAGGTCGATCCGGGTGCGTTCGTAATCACGCTGACCGCGCACGTGGTAGATCTTCCTGCCGTCATGGGAGATGTTTCCCTTGATGCTGCAGCGACCAAGCGGCTGCACGTCCCCCGACGCAGGCTTCCGCGCGCCCTGTCCACGCCTGTCGCGCCGGTAATCGGCGGGCATCTGGAACGGTCCCTGCCACAGATTGCGCCGCTGCTGGCGCGCAGCGTCTTCATCGGCAACGAATGCCTTCGCGTATTCCCGGTAGGCAACCGCCCAACCGGATCTCACCATCCAGCGGTTGACCGACTGCGCCTGCACGAAACATTCGGCAACCACGCGGCCATAGCGGTCCGTGTCCCTTGGCTGGCAGCGGACCGTCCTGTCGAGCAGATAGCCGTCCAACGCGGCCGCCGAGCGTCGGCCACACGGCCAGGACTGACCGTTGCTGCCGGTGCAGTGCTGTGCGCTTTCCGGCGCATCAATGCCCCACAAACGAATGCGCTGCTGCGCCACCGTGATCGTGTCACCGTCGGTGACGCTCGCACGCCCAACGAGTTCGGCAGCGGCACCCGGAACGGCACAGGCAACCAACAACAGAATCGTCCATCCCTTTACCAGCATCGAAACGCACTTCCTTCCTGACAACCCAGCGTGTGCATTGTTCGCACAGGGCGGGAACTCTAGCGCAAGAAGCAAAGATGAGTGCGTACTTCGTCAGGCCAATGGACGCTGGTGAAGCTCCCGGTGCGCGATCCCACTGCGAAAAAAGCAGGAGCCACTTGGCAGAAGGCTGTGGGACACTGGCTCTCCGGCCCCACCCACAGCTGTGCGCGTGCATATGAAGATGAAACGACTCTGCCTCCTTCGCGTTGCGACGATCATGCTTGCCGGCCTCCTGCTGGCAGCGTGTGCCGCACCTCGGGCCGTGGACAGCCGTCCCGTTGAAGGGCCGGTGGGCTTGGGGGAAATCGCTGCGGTGGATGGGCCCAGGGTGCGCCCGGACCGCGTCGTCGAAGACAGCCGCTGCCCTGCAGACGTGCAGTGCATCCACGCCGGTCGGCTGATCGTCAGGGCGACCGTGCTTGGGGGTGGATGGTCCAGGCAGATCGACCTCACGCTGGGTGTCCCGGTGTCCGTGGCCGATGGCACGTTGACGCTGGTAAAGGCCACACCTTTGCCCATCGTCGGGACCGAGGCAGAGTCTGCTGCGCGCTTTACCTTCGAATTCAAGGGTGGCCGCTGAGTGCGGTGAGCTGCACGGCGGTGGTGTCGTTCCCTATGCGACGGCGCTACGCGTCGGCCCCGGAGCTGTGCGCTGGCACGCACACGTGGTCGCATCCACGTGCCACCGTGCGCAGTTCGCCCGCTCCATATGTTAATCTTTCTCATTCTCACCTACCGCCTGATGCCGACCCATGACCCGCCCGCTGCCCCGCCTCTCTGTCCTCTGGCTGGCGATGACCGCCGCCTGCGCTTCGGCCCATGCGGCGGCACCGCCCTCCTCTGCCGATGCGCTGCAACTGGATACGGTGCAGGTACTCGGCCGCGCGCAATCGCTGTACCGGGTGGACGACGCCACGGTGGGTACACGCACGGACACACCGCTCGCGCTGGTGCCGCAGTCGATCCAGGTAGTGCCGCGGGAACTGATTGAAGACCAGGCCGCGCGTCAGGTCACCGACCTGTACCGCAGCATCAGTGGCATCAGTTTCTTCAGTTACGCCGGCGTGACCCTGCGCGGCTTCCGCCAGGAGAACGTGCTGTATGACGGCCTGCGGGGCGATCCCTATGCAGGCTTTTCAGTGCCGCAGCTGTTCAACATCGACCGGGTGGAAGTGCTGAAAGGCCCCGCCGGCGCACTGTATGGCGGCGGCGATGCAGGTGGGGTCATCAACTACGTGACACGCAAGCCCAAAGCCGTGCCCGAGCGCCGCATCGAACTGCAGGCCGGAAACAACGATTTCCGCGCCGCGTCGATCGAAGGCACCGGGCCACTCAACGCCAGTGGCAGCGTGCGCTACCGCGCCGGGCTGTATGGCGACACCGAGCAGGGCGTGCGCTGGAACGCGGACAGCGAAAGCGTGATCGGCGATGCGTCGCTGGCCTTCGACGTGGGCGACACCGGCGAGCTGACCCTGCAGTTCACCGACATTACCCAGAACCTGGGCGGCAACCGCCTGCGTGGCGTGCCGGTGGACGATCAGGGCAGCTTCCTGACCGATCGTCGCTGGAACCATAACGAGGCCAGCGACTTTCTGGACATGCGCGCGAAGGTGGCACTGGCGCAGTATCGATTCTCGCCCAGCAGCAATCTGGACGTGGACCTGGGTGCGCGCTGGTTCGAGAACAACGAGCATCAGGTCTATCACGAGCCGATGGGCCTGATCGACCGCGACCGCGACGGCGTACCCGAGTGGATGACCCGCCAGCTGCGCAACCAGATCCGCGACAACGATGCATTCACCGCCAACGCGAATGCCGTTCTGCGCCTCGCTACGGGTGGCATCGAACACAAGGTACTGTTCGGCGCCGACGTGTACCAGCAGGATGCCGACTTCACCGCGCAGACGGCCAACAGCATCGACCTGGCGCGGGGAGCTGGTCCGGTGCCCGGGATCGACCTGTTCAATCCGGTGTACGGCGCAAGCTCTTGGCGCGACTACAACCTGGCGTCCCTGCCCTGGCGCAGTACCCGCCTGCGCAGCAAGCGCTATGGCGGCTACCTGCAGGACGAGGTGACATTGACCCCGCGTTGGCATGTCCTGGCCGGACTGCGCTGGGACGGGTTCAAGGACGAGGACCGCATCGCCGGTAGCAGCGTGGATGGCCATGACATCAGCTGGCGGCTGGGCAGCACGTATACGGTGCGGGACGGTGTAAACGTCTACGCGAACATCGCCAGCGGGTTCATGCCGCAGAGCGCGGCCAACCAAAGCACCGAATCGGGCGGCCCGTTCGATGCCGAGCGCAGCCGGCAATGGGAAGTCGGCCTGAAATCGTTGCTGGCCGAGCGCGTCACCCTGAACCTGGCCGCTTACCGGATCGACCGCAGCAACATCGTGCAGGCCACCGGCGAGATCGTCGACGGCGTCAACCAGCTCGGTGCCCTTGGACTGGTACGCAGCACGGGCATGGAACTGGACCTGCTGGCCGACGTCACGGAACGGTGGGTGGTCAACCTGACCTACGCCTACAACGATGCGCGGGTGAAGGATGCCGGCAGCGACGGTATCACCAATGCGTCGGGAGACCGCTTTGCCAATGCGCCGCAGAACAAGCTTGGCCTGTGGACGCGCTACGACCTGCCCGCCATCAATTCCGCCATCGGCTTTGGTGCCGATCATGTGGATGAGCGCGTCAGCCTGGATGGGCAACGGGTGAAGCCTTACACCGTGTTCGACATGAGCTGGAAGACCCAATGGCAGCAGTGGCAGTTCCAGGCGAACGTCAAGAACCTGTTCGACAAGGTCTACGCCGCCAGCGGATTCACCGGGCGCACGGGGCACTTCCCCGGTGAGCCACGCCGCCTCTACGTACAAGCGGCGTACTCCTTCTGAGCCCGCCCATGTGCCAGCCTGCGCCAGCGCAACCCATCCGACCCACGCGGGGTGGGAGCAATCGTCGCCTGTGGTTCGACCTTCACAGTTGGCTGGGCCTGAAGCTCTGCCTGTTCATGGGCTTTGTCTGCCTGACCGGCACGCTGGCGGTGTTTTCGCAGGAAATCGACTGGCTGCTGCATCCCCCCATGCGCGTGGCGGACGGCGGTGAGCAGGCCGGCTGGGGTCCGGTCATCCATGCAGCGCAGGCGGCCCATCCGGACTGGGAACTGGAAGGCATCACCGCTGGCCACACGCGCCTGTTCGCCGCGCGGGCGCAGATGCGCCTGCCCGATGGCACGCGGCGCTTTGTCTGGGTCAACCCGTATACCGCGGAGGTGACCGGCGATACGGGGTGGTTCAATACCCAGCGCTTCCTGCGCAATACCCACCGCCACCTGATGCTGCCGGTGGCCTGGGGTGTTCCGCTGGTCGCTGCCCTTTCGATTCCTTTGCTGCTTTCGCTGTTGAGCAGTTTGTATATCTACAAGAAGTGGTGGCGCGGCTTCTTCAAACGTCCCGACCCGTCGCGACCGCGCCGGCTATGGGGCGATGTCCATCGCCTGGCCGGCGTGTGGTCGTTGTGGTTCCTGCTGCTGATCGGGTTGACCGGAGCGTGGTATCTGATCGAATCCCTCGGCGGCGATGCACCTGCCGCGCCAACCCAGCGACTGGCTGAAGACGGTGATGGCGTTACTCCCGTCGTACCGGTCGCCGTCGACGCGGCAGTGCAGGCGGTTCGACAGCAGTGGCCCCGGCTGGACATCCTCGGCGCCATTCCCGCACGCGACGGCGGCAGCATCCTGTTCATGGGCGAGGCCGATGCGTGGCTGGTGCGGGAGCGGGCCAACAACATCGCCGTGGACCTGCATACTGGACGTGTCATCGGCATGCATGACGGGCGCGCGTTGGGGGTACATCAGCGCATCGCTGAAATGGCCGACCCCCTGCACTTCGGCAGCTTCGGTGGCTGGCCGATCCGCGTGGTCTGGCTGCTGGCCGGCATGCTGCTGACCGGCCTGTGCTTCACCGGGGTTTACCTCTACGGATTGCGCACGGTGGATTCGCTGCGCTCCAAGGCAAAGCGGGGGCAGGCATGAGCGGTGATAAGAAGCTGCCGGGGGCTTGGCGCGCGGCGTGGTGGGGCATGGGCCGTTGGCGCTGGCTGTGGGTGGGTTTGTTGGTGGTGTGGATATTGCTGGTGCCTGGAGAAATGAAGAAGTAGGACCGCCGACCAACCGCAACGCGGTTGCTCCCGATCCATACCGCGCAACAACAGCAAGATCCCGCAAACGACCTCCCCCATCCTGCGCTACGCTCCCACCCAGTCACTGGCACGGAGCAGGCGTCATGGGTGCGGCACGGAAGGCCCTGTGGTACATCGAAAGCCACTTTGCCGAGAATCCCTCGCTGGCCCAGATCGCCGAGGCGGTCGAACTTTCGCCGTTCCACCTCTCGCGCCTTTTCCAGGTGGGTACCGGCACCTCGATGGCGCGCTACCTTCGCGCGCGCCGCTTGACCGAAGCGGCACGCACCTTGGCCGGTGCCGACCTGCCCATCCTGGATGTCGCACTGTCCGCCGGCTATGCCTCGCATGCGGCGTTTACCCATGCCTTTACGGAGCAGTTCAAGCTGCCTCCGGAACAGGTGCGTCGGGAGGGTCTTCGCGGGCTGCAGTTGGTCGAAGCCATCAAGCTCGACGCCCCGCCCCTGCCCTGCGAGGTGGCTCCGGTACGTCGCCGGCTGGGCCCGCTGCGTGTGGTCGGCATCCGCGCCCGCCACACGTCCGTTACCGTGGCGTCCATTCCGTCGCAGTGGCAGCAGCTGGCGCTGACCCGCGAGCTCGGCAAGGACATCGCCTTCGGGGTCTGCTGCAACCGTGATGGCGAGGGGGCCTTCGACTACATTGCCGGCATGGAGATCGGCGCGACCGCTGCCGCGCCGTCGGCCTGGCACGCCGTTTCCATCCCCGCCGGGGACTATCTGGTGGCGTGGCATGCCGGCCACATCTCGACCATCCGCTCCACCTGGTACTGGCTGTTGAACGACCACCTGCCCCGCTCCGGCCTGACCCTGGCCGACGCACCCGACTTTGAACGTTATGACGCCCGCTTCGACGACCGCACCGGACACGGCGGCGTGGAGATCTGGCTGCCGCTGTCCGATCTGACTTGACCCAAGGAGAACCGTCTGTGCGATTCATGCCACACGCCCTTGTCATGCTGTCCAGCCTGTTCGCGCCACTGGCATGGGCGGTTGCGCCCTCTCCTGCTGTTGGCGAAACCCACGGCGTGGCGCACACACCCAGCGCAGCAGCCCGCGATGCCGGGCACAGCGATCGCGTGCGCTATACCGTGTGGTATCCGGCGCAGCCGGGTGCGAAGGAGCAGCCACTCGACGTGGGACCGCCGGGCGCGCCGCTCTTTGAGGCCGGATCTGCGGCAGCGGATGCCCCCGCCGCGCCGGGCCGCTGGCCACTGCTGCTCCTGTCGCACGGCAACGGTGGCAGTGCCCGCATGATGGGCTGGTTCGGTACTGCGCTGGCACGCGCCGGGTATGTAGTGGTTGCGGTGGACCATCCCGGTAACAACGGCGTGGACGCGCTGACAGAGGCCGGCAGCATCCTGATGTGGCACCGGGCGGACGACCTCGCTGCTGCGCTGGCGGCGGTGCAGATCGACCCTGTGCTGTCGCCGCATGTGGATGCAGGCCGGCTGGGCCTGGTGGGCTATTCGGCCGGCGGGTTCACTGCGCTGGTGGCTGCCGGTGCCCGCCCGGACATGTCCAGATTGGTCGCCTTCTGCCAGGCATCGCCGAAGGACGGGGTCTGTGCGCCCCAGGCCGAGAATCCCGGGCTTACATTTGAGCGGCGGATGGACGCGGCCGCTACGCCGGAGCTGACACCTTGGGTGGCCAGCTCAGCGAAGGATCGTCGCATTCCTCATGTGCGTGCTGTATTCCTGATGGCACCGGCGATGGTGCAGGCATTCGACCCTGCTGAGCTGGGGCAGTTAAGCACACCGCTTTCCGTGGTTGTGGGCGAAGCCGATGAGGTTGCCCCGCCCGCTACCAACAGTAATGTCATTGCCGCAGCGGATGGCAAGGCACACCTGCAAACACTGCCCAAGGTGGGCCACTACGACTTTTTGGCTGATTGCACCGAACTGGGCCGCCAGCGGGTTGGCGAGTTGTGCGAAGTGCGGGCTGACAAGGCGGCTACACATGAAGCGGCGATACGGCAGGCAAGGCGGCTGTTTGATTCCGCGTTGAGGTAGGCACAAAGCACCCAGCGGACGGCCGGGTTTCGTAAAGCGTGGCGTGCGTCCAGTTGTGAAGCGAAGTAGATGGGTAGTGACGGCCGCTGGCCGGCAAGCGCGTGATACATCAGAGACACGTTGCACTTGCAGGCACTGATCGACCCGCACTATCCAGGTCGCACCGGCTGATAGTGCTGCGTCTAATGTGGGTCGCGATATAGACTGGCTGGGTGGTTTTGCAGGGCGACCCGCTTTAGGGGTATCAACATCCACTAGCACCCGTTATTGGACGGATTCAAGAGGACGTACTCGCCGTTCTCGGCGAGGGGGCTTGAAAAAATTCAGACCAACGCACTTGATAAACCATGCTACCAATCCACTCGAAGTGTATAGCTTGAATTCCAACAACGCCCGCGAGGTTGTCAGATGAATAATCGTCGATTCGCAGCTTCTGTCCTTGCGCTTGCGTTTGTGTTGTCGGGGTGTAGCCCTGCTGCCAATTTTTCGCATCGTGGTCTTGCTTGTGAAAAAAAGCGAGCAGAGCCTTATTGCAGGGTCTCCTTCCCGGCCCTTGCGCAAGACAGTCATAGATTCGATGGTCGTTTAATACGTATCGAAGGGTATCTTGGTGTCTCTAGAGATCAATTTGTGCTGAACTCCAGCAAGGAGCTGTATGAGGCAGGGGTAACTGCGGATGTCGCCATCAGGATCAGGGGACCAATTGATGTGCAGGAACGTATTTTCCAAGAGTATGCGTACTCCTGGGTTTCCCTGGTAGGCACTTTCAGAATCAATACGCAAGAAGACCGTAATACCGACGACCTGCTGATTGGAGAAGTCTTCGCGCCCCTCGAAGTACAGTCGTTGACGTTCCCATTAGAGGTGCGTCGCCAGGGTTTTGGCGAGGTGCTTCTTGACCTGGACGACTTGAAATAGCATGCAATTGCGACCGCCATCACTTGCCAAGGGCCTGAGTCCACGCCAACCGAGCAGGCGTGAGCGGTCCCTTGCTGAGATGCCGCGGGCAACTGAGACACAGAACCCATCAACAAGCGCAGAAGCGCGACGGGGGGGCCCTACCGCTCCACCGCCACACGTACGGGCGTGAGATTTCCAGAATTCGTCCTCACATCTCTAACGGAGGCAACTTTCACCGTAGAATTAAGGCGAATGGAGTTACGATCGATTATCGGGCTTACGTGCTTGCAGATGGCGCGGTCAGCGTAGGTACAATTTTTTCCGGTGAAATATTATGCGAGCTATTTCAGATAGGGAACGGTTCCTGATCGAGGGGGTAGCCAAGCGCCCTTACACCTCAGGCAGGTTCATAGTTGATTGAAGACATGAATCGATCCGTTGTCCTGGATCGGCGTCCTGACGGCGCGGTGGTCTTGTTTGTCATTGATGGGTATGCCCGACCGGAGTACGAGGGTCAGCATTCTTACCCGGTTGACATCCGTCTTCGTGACGCAGACGGAGCCGACTTGGCAGCGATCTTATTCGCGGACCCTACCGATCGACTACATGTACTTGAAATTATAATGTGGGATCTTGAGAACTTGATTGAACCAAATATGGAGTCAGTGCAACTCTATTGATCCTCAGCGCCGAGAGATGCGTGCGCGATGGTCTTGCAGAATACCTGCAGTTATTAATAGCTACTCGCTTCGCAATGGCCCGAAGCAAGATTTTTCGGATGATCGTGAACGCTTAAAGAGGCTGCCTACAAGCCGCGCGATATGCGGAAGGGAAGCAGTTCAATTTGCCTATTCCTCCACCGCCACACGCCCGCGAAGCCACTCCATCACCGCCTCCACCGCATCGCCAGGCGTGCCCTGCTCCCGCGTCACCAAATGATAGGTGTAGCCGGAAGTCGCAGGCCCGAACGGCTGCAGCAACCGCCCCGCCGCGACTTCCTCCGCCACCAGCGTCTGGCTGAGCAGCGCGATGCCCTGCCCGGCCACTGCCGCCTGGATGGCATGGCTTTCATCTGAGTAGCGCAGCTCGGCCTGGGCAACGGGGAATGCGATCCCGGCCTCTGTGATGCACGGCGGCGCTCGGCGTATTCCAGCTCGTGCCGGATATCACCGCTGACGCGCCGTTGTTGGGCGGTGATCGCCATGCGGACTTGAAGCGTCACAGTAAGGTGGCGGTGCCGATTCGTACGCTGCAGGGATTGGGGGCAATCTTTGAAATCCTGCATTCCGTGGAAGTGGGCAAGCAGGAAGGCGGTGCCGGGGGGGGGCGCGGGCGAGCATCTGGTCGAAGGACTGATCGTGCCCAAGCAACAACTTGACTCGCCACTTTCTGGGGCGGAAGCGCTTCAACGTCTTTTGGACGCCGAGGTTGAGCTCCGGTTCGATCGGCCTGGACTTGAACGGATACAGGGACTGGAAGGACACGATGCCCCTCCGGCGCGAGCAGCAAGCGGCGGCCAATGACGTCCAAGCGCACACCTTTCCTTCTCGGCATCCGTCGTTGGCAGCTACTGTGGATTCGATCAGATCTGTGAGCAAGGAAACCTAAGACTTTGCAGGAACCGAACAGACACTCATTTACGTAGCACTACAGTGATTTTAGCCAAGTGCATCCGGGCACCGCTTTCGACATTAGCTCACATTTCGCTCGTAAGTCTGCGGCGAGTTCAACGTGGCTAGATTGCAGCCTGGCTGCGACGGGTAGTCCGAACGACCGGCTTAGAAGCATCCGAGATGTGGTGGCACGCCCCTTCCAGAAGGTCACTAACTCGGACAGTCCACAGGGTTGTGAGGCGCATCCGGTCGGCTGTGCGGGTTCGCTCCTGGCGAATCCGTCGAACCCGCGCGGTCTCGGCACCCGGCTCTCTCCGCCAGATACGCAAAACGCCCCTTTCGGGGCGCTTTTGCGTATCTGGCGGAGAGAGTGGGATTCGAACCCACGGAAGGTTTGACCCTTCGCCGGTTTTCAAGACCGGTGCCTTAAACCGCTCGGCCATCTCTCCGATGTGCTGCAGTCCCGGTGGCGTTCCGGGGAGGCGTATTCTCGCACGGGCCGGGACGTTTGCCCATGGTCCAGCGGCTGTCGCAATCCGGGACGTCGAGGGTTCACGCCGACCACGCGTCGGCGCTACAGGAGGCAACCCCAGCTGACGTCAGCCCGCGTCGACAGCCAGCGCGCCCAATGCCGTTGCCTTGATCTTCTCCTTGGCCCGCTCACAGGCGCCGCCGCAGTCCAGACGCGAGGCCTCCAGCTCCGGCGGCAGGTGTTCGGCCAGGAAGTCGATGAACACGCGCACGGCAGGCAGCAGGCCGCGACGTGAGGCGAATACGGCATGGCAGATGCCCTGCGGCAGTGACCAGTCCGGCAGCACCACTTCCAGTTCGCCGCGACGCACGGCGTCGGCGCAGACGGTTTCCGGCAGCATGGTGATGCCGAATCCGTCCTTCACCATGCTCTGCAGCAGCGGGAAGTCGAAACCGGCCACGCGCGGCTGCAGGTCGACGCGGCGCACCGCGCCTTCGGGGCCGTGCAGTTCCCAGCGCTGGCGGGCTTCGTCCTCGCTGATGCTGAGGGTGACGTGGTTGCTCAGTTCGTCCGGGTCCTTGGGGCGGCCGGCGCGGTCGAGGTATCTCGGGCTGGCGACCAGCAGCTCCTGCACCTGGCCGAAGCTGCGCATGACCAGGCTGCCATCGTCGTCCAGCCGCGAGCGCACGCGCAGGGCGACGTCGTAGCCTTCGTTGATGATGTCCACGCGGCGGTTGCTGATGTTCAGCTGCAGCCGGACCTTGGGGTACTGCTCCAGGAACTTCGGCAACAGCTTCGGCAGCTGCATCTGCGCCAGCGACACCGGCACGCTTGCGCGCACCAAGCCGCGCGGCTCGGCGCTGAGCCGGTCCACCACTTCGCGGGCGGCCTGCGCTTCGGCAAGCATGGTCTGCGCGTGTCGGTGCACGCTGGTGCCAACATCAGTGACGGCGAAGCGACGCGTGGAGCGCTGCAGCAGGCGCACGCCCAGGTCGGTTTCCAGCTGGCTGATGCGGCGGCTCAGGCGCGATTTAGGAATGCCCAGCGCGCGCTCGGCGGCGGCGAAACCGCCATGGTCGACCACCATGGCGAAGTAGTAGAGGTCATTGAGGTCTTGCATGGCGCAATTCCATTAGTAGAACAATACGTGGCATTCAACCATCTTTATCCCAGATTGGCAACAACCTATCGTGTGTCCCGTCGGCAGCGTGGCTGCCTCTTCACATATATCAGGTGACTGCCATGAAGCTTCTGCATATCGACGCCAGCGCGCTCGGCGACAACTCGGTCTCCCGCCAGCTTTCCGCAGCGGTGGTGGCCCGTTTCAAGGATTCCGTCGAGGATCTTGAGGTGAGCTACCGCGATCTGGATGCCGATCCGATTCCCCACCTGCGCGGCAGCTCGCTGGCCGGCGCCGATGCGGCCGAGGTGGCGGATGCCGAACGCGTCATGGCGCAGTTCCTGGCGGCGGAGGTCATCGTCATCGGTGCGCCGATGTACAACTTCAGTGTGCCGTCCACGTTGAAGGCCTGGATCGACCGTGTGGCAGTGGCCGGCAAGACCTTCAAGTACACCGAGGCCGGCGCGGTCGGGCTGGCCGGTGGCAAGCGGGTGATCATCGCCAGCAGCCGTGGCGGCATCTATACCGATTCGCCGGCGGACTTCCAGGAGCCCTTCCTGCGCCAGGTGTTTGCCTTCATGGGCATCAACGAGGTGGAGTTCGTGCGTGCCGAAGGCATCGCCTATTCGCCGAAACATCGCGAAGAGGCCATTGCGGCAGCGCTGGCCAGGCTGCCGGAGGCGGAGTTCGCCGAGGCCTGAGATCAGGGTTCGAAGCGGTTGCCGGCGGCTCGTCGTTGGCCGGTGATCGCGGGCTGGAAGATCCCCTCCCCCATTCCAGCCCATCGCGCGGCCCCGGGTTACCGGGGCCGTTTTTTTTTCGGATGGTCGGGAATGACGGCCCGCGGCCGTCACTACATCAGCCGATGGTTTCGAGGCCGCCCAGGTAGGGGCGCAGGACCTCGGGCACGGTGATGCTGCCGTCTTCGTTCTGGTAATTCTCCATCACCGCGATCATGGCGCGGCCGACGGCTACGCCGGAGCCGTTGAGGGTATGCAGCAGCTCGGGCTTGCCGGTGCCCGGGTTGCGCCAGCGTGCCTGCATGCGGCGTGCCTGGAAGTCACCGGTATTGGAGCAGGAGCTGATCTCGCGGTAGGTGTCCTGCGAGGGCAGCCACACTTCCAGGTCATAGGTCTTCACCGCCGAGAAGCCCATGTCGCCGGTGCACAGCAGCACCTTGCGGTACGGCAGGCCCAGCTTTTCCAGCACCACTTCGGCGCAGCGGGTCATGCGCTGGTGCTCGGCATCGCTGTCTTCCGGGCGGCAGGCGGTGACCAGCTCCACTTTCTCGAACTGGTGCTGGCGGATCATGCCGCGCACGTCGCGGCCACCGCTGCCTGCTTCGGAACGGAAGCAGAGCGAGTGGGCGGTCATGCGCAGCGGCAGGCGCTCGGCGTCGACGATCTCATCGCGCACGATGTTGGTCAGTGAGATTTCCGAGGTCGAGATCAGGTAACGCTTCTGCTCACCCAGGTGGGTGATGAACATGTCCTCTTCGAACTTCGGCAGCTGGCCGGTGCCGTACAGGCTGTCGGCGTTGACGATCACCGGCACGTTGGTTTCCTGATACCCGTGCTCGCCGCTGTGCAGGTCCAGCATGAACTGGGCCAGGGCGCGGTGCAGGCGCGCGATCGGGCCGCGCAGCACGGTGAAACGCGAGCCGGACAGCTTGGCGGCGGTCTCCCCGTCCAGCCATTTGTTGCGGGCGCCCAGCTCTACGTGGTCGAGGACCTTGAAATCGAACTGGCGCGGGGTGCCCCAGCGCGACTGTTCGACGTTTTCACTTTCGTCAGCGCCCGCCGGCACGTCCTCCGCCGGCAGGTTCGGAATCACCATGGCCATGGCGTCGATCTTCTCGCGCAGCGCGTCCAGCGCCACTTCCGAAGCCTTCAGCTCGTCGGCGAAGGCCGCCACTTCAGCCATGATCGCGGTGACATCCTCGCCCTTGGCCTTGGCCTGGCCGATCGCCTTGGAGCGGCTGTTGCGCAGGCTCTGCAGCTCCTGGGTGCGCACCTGGATGCGCTTGCGGTCTGCTTCCAGCGACTCCAGCGCGGACACGTCCAGCTCGAAACCGCGACTGCTGCGCAGGCGTTCGGCAAGGTCGGCGGGCTGGTTGCGGAGCAGGGCTGGATCGAGCATGGCGGCAGTCGGGGTTCGTGGTTCAGGAACTGGATTATCGCCTGTTATGCGGATTCCTGCCGGACGATTCATCGCCGCTGTGCCAGAATCGACGCGTCCCGTATTGGTCTGCGTCATGCCTGCTACCCGCACTTCGTCCGGCAAGTCCATCACCCTGCAGATTCCCCGCAACGCGCTGAAGATCGCCGGCATTGCCTTCGCCGTCGGCATCCTGCTGTTCGTGGTGGTCTGGCTGAGCAGCCGCGACAAGGGGTTCTTCCAGGCCGAGCCGGCTGCGAAGACCCCGCAGGAAGTGGCCGAAATCGAGCCCCTGCCGGAGCCGTTGGCCGCCGCGGCCGGGTCCAGTGACATGCCGGAGGCGCGCCCTGCCCCGCCGCCGGAAGAGACGCCGGTGCTGGTCGAGACAACCCCGCCGCCCGCGATGGTCGAGGCGGCGCCCGCCCCCGGCACTGCACCTCCGATCGCTGCAGCGGTACCGAATGACCGTCCGATGCCGATTCCCGGGCAGTCACCGCCGCCGAGCTATCCGCCCGCCGCGCTGCGTCGTGGGGACGCCGGAACGGTGGTTCTGCGCGTAGAGGTGGATGCCACGGGCCGCCCATTTGGCGTGGCGCTGGTCCAGCGCAGCGGTTCGCGCGACCTTGATCGTGCGGCCACCGAAGCGGTGCGCCGCTGGAAGTTCACTCCCGCAGTGCGCGACGGCCAGGCCGTGCCCGGCACGATTGAAGTGCCGTTCGATTTCACTCCAGGGCGCTGATCACACGGGATCTGCATCGCTGAATGGTGCCGGGACCAAAACCTGAACCCCATGCCTGGCGTTGACGCGATGGTTACACCCATCCCATGCGTCTGCGGCAAGACTCTGGGCGTCGTCGGAAACGACACTTCAGGAGATCCACCATGAGTGCGACCCATCTTCCGGATATGCAGGCCTCGCCGAATCACCAGGCGGATGCCGACCTTGCCCACGAACGCCGCCGTCCCTCGCCGCTGTTGTGGATGGCGCTGATTGTCGCGATGTTTGCCGCTGCGCTGCTGTGGCTGCGCATGTCCGATAACGAGGTAGCCCCTGCGCCGGTCGGCCAGCGCATGCTGCCCGCCACTGACACGCCGGTAACGGCCGCCCCGGCTGCTGCACCACGTGCAACGCCGGCGCCGACCCAGCAGCGCGCAGCGCCAGCCGTGCGCAATCGTGAAGCCCGCCCGCTGACCAGCAACACCAAGCCGGCCTACCCGGCCAGTGCGCTGCGCAACGGCGTGCAGGGCAGCGTGGTGGCCAGCCTGAAGGTGGCGCCGAGCGGCAGCGTGACCGAGGCCAGCATCGTCTCGCGCACCGGTCAGCGCGATCGTGAGCTGGACCGTGCGGTGCTGAGTACCGTGCGTGACTGGAAGTTCGAGCCGGCGATGCAGAACGGCCGGGCTGTCGCCAGCGTGGTCAATGTGCCGGTCGATTTCCGTACCGAGCGTTGAGCCCGTTGGGGAGCGGATCGAACCAAGGATGCCGGCCTGTTGGGCCGGCATTTTTTGGTTAAGGGGTAAGCAAGGCGTTTGACGGCCAGCGGCCGTCACTCCCTGTCAGGGGGCGGTGAGGTTGAAGCCGGCGCCGCGTGCCAGTTCGTCAAAGCCGGGGAACGAGGTCGCCACGTTGGCGACGTCGTTGATCCGCACCTCGCCCTGGCTCAACTGCCCGGCAATGGCGAAGGCCATTGCGATCCGGTGGTCGCCGTGGCTTTCGATGGTGCCGCCGCCAAGCACCGCACCGCCATGGAGGGTGGCGCCGTCTTCGGTTTCGTCCACCTGTACACCGAGCGTGCGCAGGCCGGTCGCCATCGCGGCCAGGCGGTCGGATTCCTTGACCCGCAGCTCGGCCGCGCCGGTGACCACCGTGCGCCCTTCAGCGGCGGCAGCTGCGATGAACAACGCCGGAAACTCGTCGATCATGTCCGGCACCAGCGCTTCGGGGATCTGCGTGCCTTTCAATGGCGCATGACGCACGACCAGGTCAGCCACCGGTTCACCGCCCTGCTCGGCACGGTTCTCCTCGGTGATGTCCGCGCCCATGAGGCGCAGTGCGTGCAGCAGGCCGGTGCGGCGGGGATTCAGGCCAACCTGCTGCAGCCGCAGGTTCGAACCGGGGATGATGCTGGCGGCGACCAGGAAGAACGCCGCCGAGGAGAAGTCGGCCGGCACCACGATGTCGGTCGCGCGCAGGCGCTGGCCGCCGCGCAGGCGGGCCTTGCCTGGCGAGTAGCTGATGTCCACCCCGAACGCTGCCAGCATGCGCTCGGTGTAGTCACGGGTCGGATGCGGTTCTTCCACTGAGGTCTCGCCCTCGGCGTACAGGCCAGCCAGCAGTACGGCCGATTTGACCTGCGCGCTGGCCACCGGCGAGACGAAATCGATGCCCTTCAGTGGCTGGCTGCCGTGCACGTGCAGTGGCGGCGTGCCGTCGTCGCGGGTGTCGATGCGGGCACCCATCTGCGCCAGCGGGCCAGTGATGCGGCGCATGGGACGCTTGGACAGCGATTCGTCACCGACCAGCACGCTGTCGAACGACTGGCCCGCCATCACGCCGGCAATCAGTCGCATGCCAGTGCCCGCATTGCCGCAGTCCAGCTCGCGGGATGGGGCCTGCAGGCCGTCGATGCCCACGCCATGCACCACCCGTCGCGAGGGCGATGGGGTTTCCATGCGCGCGCCCATCTGGCTGAAGATGCGCGCGGTGGCACGGGTGTCCTCGCCTTCCAGGAAACCATCGATGGTGGAGGTGCCGTCTGCCAGCGCGGCGAACATCACCGCGCGATGGGAGACCGATTTGTCGCCCGGGATGGCCAGGCTGCCCTGCAGCGGCTGGCCCTTGCGGCTTGTCCAGTGGTGCGCGTTGCTCATCGTCTGTTGCTTCCGTCAGCGCCGCAGTGCGGCGATGGATCAGGTGCAGGGATGCGCGGCGGCCTCCCCGCAGGTGGGCTCAGGGCACGGCGACCGGGTAGGAACCGAGCACCTTGATCTGTGCAGCGATGGGCTGCAGTTCGGCCAGGGCCGCCTGCATCGGCGCATCATCGATATGGCCGGCCAGGTCGATGAAGAAGCCGTACTCCCATTTCCCATGGTGCGAGGGCCGCGACTCGATCCGGTTCATGCTGATGCCGTGTCGCGCGAACGGGCTGAGTACGTCGAACAGCGCGCCGGGCTTGTCGTGGATCAGCACCAGCACCGAGGTGCGGTCGTGGCCGGAGCTGGGGAACAGGCTGCGGCCGATGACCAGGAAACGCGTCGTGTTGTCAGCGTCGTTCTGGATCGGCTTGGTGACGACCTTTTTCAGGTTGTAGACGTGGCCCGCGTTCTCGCCGCCGATCGCCGCGGCATCGTCGGAACTGCGCGCGCGCCGCGCGCCTTCGGCGTTGCTCGATACGGGCACCAGCTCGGCCTTGGGCAGGTTGGCGCGCACCCAGGCCGAGGTCTGCATGAAGGATTGCGGGTGGGCGTAGATGCGCTCGATATCATCCAGCCGGCCACTGCGCGACATGATGAACTGCTGCACGCGCAGCTCGGTTTCGCCGCAGATCTTCAGGTCGGACGTGAGGAACATGTCCAGCGTGATCTGGATGGTGCCCTGCCCCGAGTTCTCCACCGGCACGACGCCGAAGTCCGCGTTGCCGGCTTCTACTTCCTGGAACACTTCTTCGATGCTGCCCATCGGCAGGCCCAGCGCGGAGCGACCGAAGTGCTTGAGCACAGCCTGCTGGCTGAAGGTGCCTTCCGGACCGAGGTAGCCGATCTTCAGGGGCTCCTGCTGGGCCAGGCAGGCGGACATGATCTCGCGGTAGACATGCACCAGCAGTTCGTCGCTGAGAGGGCCTTCATTGCGGTCCACGACCATGCGCAGCACCTGCGCTTCGCGTTCCGGGCGGTAGTAATCCACGGCCGCGGCGAGCTTGCCCTTGGCCTTGCCGACCTGATGGGCGAAACGCGCGCGTTCTGCGATCAGCGCCTGGATATCACGGTCGATCTGATCGATCTTGCTGCGCACATCGGCCAGCGCGAGCGGCGCAGCGGTCGTCGCCTCCACCTTGGCCGGCTTTACCGGCTTGGCCGGCTTGCCGGGCTCGGCGCGCTTGGCCGCAGCGGACGCTTTCTGCCGGGACGCTGCGGCGGCCGGCTTGGCAGGGGCGGCCTTGGGGCTGGCCGGTTTGGCAGGTTTGCGTGCCATCGGTATTCCTTGGTGCAGGGCGCGCAGGCAGCGCGCGCCGGGGAGTTCGTGCGGTGCCGGTCAGCCGTGACGCTGCTGGAAGTCCGCCATGAAGGCAACCAGCGCTTCGGCACCGGCCAGTGGCATGGCGTTGTACAGCGAGGCGCGGATGCCGCCGACGGCCTTGTGGCCCTTCAGCGCAAGCAGTCCGGCGGCCTTGGCATCGGCGACGAACCGCGCGTCCAGTTCGGTGCTGGGCAGGAAGAACGGGATGTTCATCCGCGAGCGCGCGGACACCGCGACCTCGTTGCGGTAGAAACCGCCCGATGCGTCGATGGCGCCGTAGACCAGCGCGGCCTTGGCCGCATTGCGCTTGGCGAACTCGACCACCCCGCCTTCGGCAAGCATCCACTTGAACACCAGCCCGGCCAGATACCAGTTCCACGTCGGCGGCGTGTTGAGCATGGAGTCGCGCGCCGCGTGCGAGGCATAAGTGAAGATGTCCGCCCGCGGCTGGCCGCTGCGTTCGAGCAGGTCGCGGCGGATGATCACCACGGCGATGCCGACCGGGCCAAGGTTTTTCTGCGCACCGGCGTAGACCACGCCGAAACGGCGGATGTCCAGCGGTTCGCTTGCGATGGACGAACTGAAGTCGGCCACCAGCGGCACGTTGCCGGTATCGGGGATGTCGCGGAATTCAACGCCGTGGATGGTCTCGTTCGCGGTGATGTGCACGTAGGCGGCATCGGGCGACAGCTGCCAGGCACCGCGTTCGGGGATGTCACGGAATGCGTTGGCTTCGCTGCTGGCGGCAACATATGCGCTGACATACGGCATGGCCTGTTTGACCGCGGTCTTTCCCCAGTGGCCGGTGAGGACATAATCCGCAGGCTGGCCCGGGCTTGCGAAATTCATCGGAATCAGCGCCTGCTGGGTCGTCGCGCCGCCGGGCAGGAACAGCACGGCGTAGTCGTCGGGCACGTTGAGCAGCGTGCGCAGATCGGCCTCGGCTTCGGCGGCAACGGCCATGAACTCCGGACCGCGGTGGCTCATTTCAACGATGGAGGCGCCGGCACCATGCCAGTCCAGCATCTCTTCCTGCGCTTGGCGCAGGACCACTTCCGGCAACGCTGCGGGGCCGGCACTGAAGTTGTACGCGCGGGTCATGACACACCTTCGGGGCAAGACCCCTAGTATGCCGCAGCGCATCAGGGTTTAAACGCTGTATTTGCCGGGAAATTTGGTTGCATCGGTGACAATCGGCACCGCATGTTATGCCGCGGATGCCTGCCCGTATGATCAACCGGCCGGACATCGGTAGCGCCGGGCCATGCCCGGCGAGCAACGCGGTGCGTGCGCCATGACGGCCAGCGGCCGTCACTACCAAGCGTGGTCGAGTAGCGCCGGCGCGCGACGCGGCAGGTGCGTCATGACGGCCAGTGACCGCCACGACCGGGGCGCTGCGAAACGATCCGCGTCAGCGGGCGCCGAACCAGAGCAGCAGGCTCAGCACGCCGGCCAGCAGCAGGGCGCTGACCAGCAGCCACGGCCAGCGGCGCACCCGCCGCGGCGCGGTCGGCATGCCCTCATCATCGCGCTCGTTGAAAACGAATTCCTCGCTCGGCAAGGGGCGCTGCCGCGGGTCATCCGGCAGCTCCACCACGAAGCGGTGTTGCCCGTCGAAGACCACCTGGTCGCCGCCCTGCAGCCAGCAGTGCCGCACGGATACACCGTTGACACGACTGCCTTCGCCGGTACCCAGGTCCCGCAACAGGATCCGCTCGCCATGGTTTTCCACGCGCGCATGCTGCTCCGCGAAGGCCGGCTCGTCGATCTCGATATCCGCCTCGCTGCTGCGGCCCACCAGCAACGGACGATCCAGCGGGAAGCCGCGCCCATGGTGTGGCCCCCCCACGCCGCGCAACAGACGGGGTTCGTCGGACTGCACCGCGGCCTGTGGCGAGGGCGGCAGCATCGGCGTATCCACCTCGCCCTGGATCAACAGTTCCGCGCCTTCGACATAGATCGCATCGCCGGCGCGCAGCAGCGCCATGCGCTTCACCGGGCGACCGTTCACATGCACGCCGCGTGCACCGGCAGCCACCTGCAGCCACAAGCCGCGCGGATCCAGGCTGAGTTGGGCGAGCAGCAGGCTGCCCTGACTGGCCTCGACAAGACGGATGCTGCCGTTGGCCTGGCGCACGATCTTCTGCACGCCCGGGACCAGTGGCTGGTCGGGATGCGAGGGTTGGCTGTAGTGCACGAGCAGTCTGGGCATGCGGCGCAGACTAGCAGTTGGCTGGCAATCGCAGAAGAACCCTCGCTTGGCGTTCGCGTCCGGGATGCGCACAATGCTCGCCCCGCCGCTGCCCCACCCCGTCAAGGAATCCGCATGTCCAGCATCGATATCGTCCACGACCACGCCCTGAGCGCACCGGCCGCGCGCCAGGCCATCGAGGAGGTGGCCGCGAAACTGGCCGACCGTTTCGGCCTGCAGTCGAACTGGAGCGGCGACGTGCTGGATTTCTCCGGCAGCGGTGTGGACGGCGCGATCGAGATGCAGCCCTCATCGGTACGCGTCACCGCCAAGCTCGGCTTCCTGCTCTCGGCGATGAAAGGCATGGTGGAGAGCGAGATCCAGCGCGTGCTGAAGGAAAAGCTGGGCTGATCAACACCGGCTGAACTGCGCGGGCGGTGTCGCACCGCCATCACGCCGCCCCAGCATCGGCGGCGCTAGGCTGGAACCTGCATCCGCCCATGCAGGAGACCCCATGAACCAGTATGACGAAAACGATCCCCGCTACGATGGCCAGGACAAGGCATCCTTCCAGGACCAGGCAGAACGGGTCTCGCGCAAGCTCAGTGACTCCGCGCAGCAGGTCTGGCTGGCCGGGCTGGGGGCACTCGGGCGCGCGCAGGCCGAGGGCAACCGCTTCTTCGAAGGCCTGGTAAAAGAAGGCGAGGCCTTCGAGAGCCGTCGTCGCGAGAAGTCCACCGACGAAGGCCCCGGCTGGCGGGACAATGTGGAAGAGCACCTGGGTCAGGCGCGCGAGAAGGCTTCGGGTACGTGGGACAAGGTGGAAAAGGCCTTCGAAGAACGCGTGCACGGCGTGCTGAAGCGCCTGAACGTGCCCAATTCCGAAGACGTGATCGCGCTCAACGCCCGCATCGATGCGCTGACTGCCCGCCTCAACCGGGTGGAAAGCCGCCAGATGAGCCCCGCAAGCGGTGAGCCTGCGCCGGGCAGCCATCAGTCGCCGACCAGCAGCTGAATGCAGAACGCTGTGTTGCCCTGCCGTTTGTTGCAACGCAGCACATAGCAGGCGACACTGTATCCAGCCCGTCATTACCCCGTTTGTCCCTCCCCTCACGGATTCGGTAATGGCGGGTTTTTCGTGCGCGCGATTCGAGACGGCGCGCACGCTGTAGGGATCGCCCTGACGCGATCAGCGCCTTGCCCCCGTACACTGTCCGCCCGTTCCCGCGTCGTCCGTTCCCGCCTGCATGTTCTCCTGGATTCTGGCCCTGCTGCTGGCCGTCACCTGTTTCGTCGTCGCCACCGCCTACCTGTGGCTGGTCAAGCGGCGCCGCAAGGAAATGCAGCTCGGTCTGCAGGCACTGGCCGGGATGCACTGGCGCGATTTCTCCGAGCTGGTCAAGCGCGCGCTTCATGAGCGACGTGGGCTGACCGAGATGCGCCGCAGTGAAGAGGACACCCGCGAACCGCGCAGCGAGTTCCTGATGGCGGACGCCAGTGGGCACTGGCTGGTGACCTGCAAACACGGGCTGGCTTACCGCATCGGCGTTGCGGCGATCAACGAACTGGGCGCGACCTCGCGCCTGGCCGGCGCCCGTGGCGGGATCCTGATCACCGAGGGCCTGGTGGACAGCGAGGGCCAGGCCGTCGCCGAAAAACAGGCCGTGGACGTGCTCGATGGCCGCAGGCTGTGGCCGCTGCTGTCACCTTACCTGCCCGGTGATATCGAGTCGGGCGTGAAGAGCGCCGCCCGCCATGAAGCGATCCGCCGCATCGTGATTGCGGCATTTGCATCCAGCACGCTGGGCCTGCTGGCGGGCATGGGCTATCAGACCCTGCATGGCGAGCTGGAAGCGCCGGTTCCGGCCCAGGCGGTCCAGCCACCTGCGCCTGCGGCAGGACCTGCCCCTGAGGCGCGTGAGAAACCACCGTCAGCGTCCAGCCCGTCGTCCAGTGTTGCAACGACGAAGGCCGACCTCGATCCCGACGCCGCCACGCTTGAACGCTACCAGCATGAGATTTCGCGTGCGCTGAGCCGGTTGCCTGGCGTGCACAGTGCCATCTGGCAGACGCGCCAGACCCTTGCGATCAACCGCACCGGCGAAATCGATGCAGTGTGGCCGCTGATCTGCGATCAGGTGATGCGTTATCCGTCGCTGAGCAACGTGCGTATCCAGCTCAATGCCCGGCCGGGCGTGGAGGAAGCGGTGCGCTGGCGGCAGTGCACGATGTAGCCTGCTCGATGACGGAGGCGGCGAGCCACGCTCGGCGAGCGAGCGGTGTCGGCACGCCATGACGGCCCGCGGCCATTCTTGTCGGATCAGCGGCTGTTGCCGGGTGCGAAGCGCGCGACCAGGTCCCACGCATCGCCCAGGAATATCTGCCGCACGCGGGTAATGGCCTGCTCGCCGCGCCAGGTATGACGTTCGATCACCAGGCAGGCGGTGCCCGGCTTGACGTCCAGTAGCTGCGCCGTAGCCGCATCGGCGCCCCAGGCACTGATGCGGTGCTGGGCGCGCGTCCAGGACACGTTCTGCAGCAGCCAGCTGCCCGGCGCCGTCACTGCGAAATCCACGTCGAGCACCTCAGGCACCCCCGCCGGACTGATCAGTCGATGCTCCAGCGCCAGCGGCCTGCCGTCTGCCAGATGCAGGCACTCCATCGCCAGCAGGCGCCCGCTGCCGGCCAGCTCCTGCTCACCGGCATCGCCCGCCTGTGCCCCGCGCAACTGGCGGCCCAGCAGCCGGTAGGCGTAGGCATGCCCCATCGCGCTGACCTGCATGGCGATGTCCGGTATCTCCAGGGCCACCAGTTCCAGGTGCGGCGATTGCCGCGCCACGAACGAACCCGCGCGCCGGCGGCGCTCGATCATTCCGCTTTCGGCCAACGCGGTCAGCACCTTGTTCACGGTCATCCGCGAGCAGCCGTACTGCTCCATCAGCTCGTGTTCGAAGGGGATCCGGAAACCCGGCGCCCATTCCCCGCTGAGGATGCGGCCTTCCAGCTCGCTGCGGATGCGCTGGTTGAGCGTGGCGGACTTGCTGGCCTTCACGGGGTTCTCGACAAGGGAAAAGGATCAGCCCAGCACGCCGCGCAGGGCCTGGGAGAATCGCGCGGTGATCGCCTCGCGATGCAGGTGGCGGCCGTCTGCCACGCACTGCCGGCCACGGCGCCAGACCGATCGCAGCGCGCCATTACGTGCGGCAAACAACCAGCTGTCAAGCAGGGCATCACCCTCGCGCCCGATCATCACCGGGTGCGCGGCATCCAGTTCCAGCAGGTCGGCGCTGGCGCCGGCCTGCAGGCCTCCAATCACGCCCAGAGCCTGCGCGCCACCGGACTGTGCCCCGTCGAACAGGAAACGGCCGGTACTGCGTTGGGCATCCGGGGCGATGACGTTGCGACCGCGCAGGCTCAGGCGCTGGCCGTATTCGAGCAGGCGCAGTTCTTCGGCGGCGTCGATCAGCACGTTGGAGTCCGAACCGATACCGAAGCGTCCCCCATCGCGTGCGAACGCCCGCATCGGGAACAGGCCGTCGCCGAGGTTGGCTTCAGTGATCGGGCACAGGCCGACCACGGCCTGGCTGGCGACGATGCGCGCGCGCTCGGCATCGTCGATATGGGTGGCATGGACCAGGCACCAGCGCGCGTCCACTGCGGCATTGGCGTACAGCCACTGGACCGGGCGCAGGCCGCTCCAGGCCTTGCAGGCCTCGACCTCGCGCACCTGCTCGGCGATGTGGATGTGCACAGGGCCGGCGGTCAGCGGCAGCAGCGCGGACAGCTCCTCGCCGGTCACGGCACGCAGGCTGTGTGGCGCGATGCCAAGCACCGCATCCGGCAGGCCGCGCAACGCACCGCGCGCACCGTCGAGCAGTCGCGCGAACGCATCCACGTCGTGGATCAGGCGTCGTTGCGCCGGGTTCGGGGCGGCACCGCCGAAGTCGGCGTGCGCATAGAACACCGGCAGCAGGGTCAGGCCGATACCGGTCGAGGCGGCGGCGGCGGCGAGCCGCGCACTCATTTCCGCTGGATCGGCGTACGCGCGCCCGTCGATGTCATGGTGCAGGTAGTGGAATTCGCCGACGCGGGTGAAGCCGCTTTCCAGCATTTCCATGTACGCCTGGGCGGCGATGGCCTCCACCGCATCCGGCACCAGGCGGGCCAGGAAGCGGTACATCAGCTCGCGCCAGCTCCAGAAACTGTCACCATCGCCGCCACCGATCTCGGTCAACCCGGCCATGCCGCGCTGGAAGGCGTGGCTGTGCAGGTTGGGCACGCCCGGCACGAGAATCCGTACCGCGTGATCGCCGGGTTGGGCAGGTCCACCCACCACCACGTCGCTGATGCAGCCGTCGGCCACCGTGATGCGCACATCGTGGCACCAGCCCTGCGGCAACAGTGCGCGGGCGGCATGGAAGGCAACGGGGGACAACGCATCGGCCATGGCTGGACAACCGGAAAGGGACGCCCTTATTGTATAGACATATACGTACGACGGTGTAGCCACGCCCATGCATTGCGACATCCTTTGGACCCATGTGAACCTGATGACCCTGCAGGGCGATGGACTGGGCCTGCTCGCCGATGCCGAACTGGCAAGCCTCGACGGGCGCATCGTGCACGTCGGCCCGGCCGGCAGCGGCGCGCATCTCCAGCCGACCACACGCATCGACGGCGCGGGGCGCTGGGTGTCGCCCGGCCTGATCGACTGCCATACGCACCTGGTTTATGCAGGCAACCGGGCCAATGAGTTCGAGCAGCGTTTGCAGGGCGTCAGCTACGCCGACATCGCCCGCGCCGGCGGCGGCATCGTGTCCACCGTGCGTGCCACGCGTGCTGCCACCCATGAAGACCTGGCCCGGCAGAGCCGGCCGCGGATGCAGGCCATGCGCGCCGAAGGCATCACCACCCTGGAGATCAAGTCAGGCTACGGCCTGACCCTGGATGATGAACGCAAGCAGCTGCAGGTGGCACGCCAGCTTGGCAGCGAATGCAGCGTGCACGTGGTGCCGACCTTCCTTGGCGCGCATGCAGTGCCGCCGGGCCGGCAGGCGCAGGAATACATCGATGAAGTCTGCGACGTGATGATCCCTGCCGTCGCCGCAGAAGGACTGGCCGAAGCCGTTGACATCTTCTGCGAGAACATCGCCTTTTCCACGGCGCAGGCCAGCCAGGTGTTCGCAGCGGCACGTGCACACGGGCTGGCGATCAAGATCCACGCCGAACAGCTGAGCAACCAGCACGGTGCCGCCCTGGCCGCCCGGCACGGTGCGCTGTCGGCCGACCACGTCGAGCATCTGGACGCCGCCGGTATCGCCGCGATGGCGGCGGCAGGTACGGTCGCGGTGTTGCTGCCCGGCGCGTTCTATTTCACCCGCGACACCACCGCGCCACCGGTCCAGGCACTGCGCGAGGCCGGCGTGCCACTGGCGCTGGCCACTGATTGCAACCCCGGCACCTCGCCGCTGACCAGTCCACTGCTGGCGATGAACATGGGCGCCACGCTGTTTCGCCTGACCGTTGACGAATGCATCGCCGGCTTCACCCGCAACGCGGCGCGTGCGCTGGGACGCGATGAGCGCATCGGCCAGCTTGCGGTGGGCATGGACTGCGACCTGGCGATCTGGGACATCGACGCCCCGGCCGACCTGGTCTACCGCATCGGCTTCAATCCGCTGCATGCGCGCGTGGTGCGCGGGCAGCCCGACCCCCTTTGATGGAGCACGTCCCCATGCAGTCTGTTACACCCCCTACCCTCGTCCTCCGCCCTGCGCACGTGACCCTGGCGCAGTGGCGGCAGGTCTATCGCGGCGCGCGTATCGCGCTGGACGAGGCCGCCCTGCCGGCAGTGCGGGCCAGCGCCGCGGCCGTGGATGCAATCGTGGCACGTGGTGCGCCGGTGTACGGCATCAACACCGGCTTCGGCAAGCTGGCCAGCGTGCGCATCGAGCGCGAAGACCTGGCCACGCTGCAGCGGAACATCGTGCTGTCCCACGCGGCCGGGGTGGGCGAACCGATGCCCGCGCCGGTGGTCACGCTGATGATGGCGCTGAAGCTGGTCAGCCTGGCGCAGGGCGCGTCCGGGGTGCGGGTGGAAACCGTGCAGCTGCTCGAAGCGCTGCTGCAGCACGATGTGGTGCCGGTGATTCCTGCGCAGGGCTCGGTGGGCGCCTCGGGCGACCTGGCCCCGCTTTCGCACCTGGCCGGGGTGATGATCGGGGTCGGCGAGGCGTTCGTCGGCGGTGAGCGCATCGCTGCGGCGGAGGCGTTGGCCCGCATCGGCCTGCAGCCGCTGCAGCTGGGCGCGAAGGAAGGCCTGGCGCTGCTCAACGGCACGCAGTTCTCCACCGCCTACGCACTGGCGGGACTGTTCGAGATCGAAGTGGTGTTCCAGTCGGCGCTGGTCACCGGGGCGTTGTCGGTGGAAGCGGCCAAGGGGTCGGATACGCCGTTCGATCCGCGCATCCACAGCATCCGTGGCCAGCGCGGCCAGATCGCGACCGCCGCGGCGCTGCGCGCGCTGATGGATGGCTCGGCGATCCGGGAATCGCATCGCGACAACGACGTGCGGGTGCAGGATCCGTACTGCCTGCGCTGCCAGCCGCAGGTAATGGGCGCGGCGCTGGACATCATGCGCCAGGCGGCAACCACGCTGGAAATCGAAGCCAACGGCGTGTCCGACAATCCGCTGGTGTTCACCGATAGTGGCGAGGCGCTCAGTGGCGGCAACTTCCATGCCGAGCCGGTCGCCTTCGCGGCCGACATGCTGGCAATGGCGATCTGCGAGATCGGATCGATCAGCGAACGACGCACGGCGATGCTGGTGGACCCGGCACTCTCCGGACTGCCGGCCTTCCTGACGCCGCGGCCCGGATTGAACTCCGGTTTCATGATTCCGCAGGTCACCGCCGCCGCGCTGGTGTCTGAGAACAAGCAGCGCGCCTACCCGGCCAGCGTGGATTCCATTCCTACCTCGGCCAACCAGGAAGACCACGTGTCGATGGCCGCGCACGGTGCGCGCCGCCTGTTGCAGATGGCCGAGAACGCCGCCAACGTGGTCGGCATCGAACTGCTGGCCGCAGCCCAGGGCTGTGATTTCCACGCCCCGCTACCGTCCAGCAATGCGCTGGAAGCGGTGCGCCAGCAGCTGCGCGCGCAGGTGCCCACGCTCGAGGACGATCGTTACTTCCATCCCGACATGCTGGCCGCCACCGCTCTGGTGCGCAGTGGTGCGCTGGTACGCGACCTGGCCGACGTGCTGCCGGGCGTGGAGCCGACGGCATGAGCGTGCTGCCGCCCTGGCTGGAGGTGCATGAGGGCGATGCCCCCTTGCTGATCAGTTTCCCGCATACGGGCAGCGACCTGCCCGATGGCCTCGCCGACGACTTCGTATCGCCATGGCTGGCCCGGCGCGATGCGGACTGGTGGGTCGATGCGTTGTATGCGTTCGCGCGCGGCCTGGGCGCGACCACGGTGCGCTCCACGATCTCGCGCTCGGTGATCGACCTCAACCGCGACCCCAGCGGGGTCTCGCTGTACCCCGGCCAGAACACCACGGGCCTGTGCCCGCTGACCACCTTCGACAACCAGCCGCTGTACCGGCCGGGCCGCGAACCCGATCCGGCGGAGATTGCGCGCCGTCGCGCCACCTGGTTCACGCCCTACCATGACGCGCTGGCGTCACAGATCACGCGGCTGCGTGCGCGCCATGACACCGTGGTGGTGTACGACGCGCATTCGATCCGCTCGCACATTCCGCATCTGTTCGACGGCGAACTGCCGCAGTTCAACCTCGGCACCGCCGGCCCGACGGGAGAGGTCGACACCTCCTGCGACAACGCGCTGTCGGACGTGGTTGAGAATTTCTGCCGGCTCAGCGGCATGAGCCACGTCCGCAATGGCCGCTTCAAGGGCGGTTGGATCACCCGTCGCTACAGCGACATTCCGGGCGGCGTGCACAGCCTGCAGATGGAGCTGGCCTGCCGCGGCTACCTGCACGAGCCCGCTGCCGATGCACTGGACGAGCGCAGCTGGCCGACGCCGCTGGACGACGACCTTGCCGCACCGCTGCGCCGCACCCTGGCGCAGGTGCTCAATGCCTGCCTTGAATTTGCTGATACCCGGAGCGCCGCATGACCCGCAACGATCCTTCCCGCACCATCGCCGCGCCGACCGGCAGCACCCTGACCGCCAAGAGCTGGCTGACCGAAGCGCCGCTGCGCATGCTGATGAACAACCTGCACCCGGACGTCGCCGAGCGCCCGCAGGAGCTGGTGGTGTACGGCGGCATCGGCCGCGCCGCACGTGACTGGGAGAGCTTCGATGCCATCGTGGAGGCATTGACGCGGCTGGACGACGACCAGACCCTGCTGGTGCAGTCCGGCAAGCCGGTGGGCGTCTTCCGCACCCATACCGATGCACCGCGCGTGTTGATCGCCAATTCCAACCTCGTGCCTCGCTGGGCCAACTGGGACCACTTCAACGAGCTGGATAAGAAGGGTCTGGCGATGTACGGCCAGATGACCGCAGGCAGCTGGATCTACATCGGCGCGCAGGGCATCGTGCAGGGCACCTACGAAACCTTCGTGGAAATGGGACGCCAGCATTACAACGGCAGCCTGGCCGGCAAATGGCTGTTCACCGGCGGGCTTGGCGGCATGGGCGGCGCGCAGCCACTGGCTGCGGTGATGGCCGGCGCCTCCTGCCTGGCAGTGGAATGCCGCAGAAGCAGCATCGAAATGCGCCTGCGCACCGGCTACCTGGATACCTGGACCGACGATCTGGATGAGGCCCTGCGCCTGATCGAAGAATCGTGCACCGCCAAAAAGCCGCTGTCGGTGGGCCTGCTCGGCAACGTTGCCGACGTGCTGGATGAACTGCTGGTCCGCGGCGTCAAGCCGGACCTGTTGACCGACCAGACCTCCGCCCACGACCCTGTGAACGGCTACCTGCCGCAGAGCTGGACGGTGGAAGAATGGGATGCCAAGCGCGTGACCGCACCGAAGGAAGTCGAAAAGGCCGCGCGTGCGTCGATGGCCAACCACATCCGCGCCATGCTCGGTTTCCATGCGCTGGGCGTGCCCACCGTGGATTACGGCAACAACCTGCGGCAGATGGCGCTGGAGGAAGGTGTCGAAGACGCGTTCGACTTCCCCGGTTTCGTGCCGGCCTACATCCGCCCGCTGTTCTGCCGCGGCATCGGCCCGTTCCGCTGGGCAGCGCTCAGCGGCGATCCCGAAGACATCGCCAAAACCGACGCCAAGGTGAAAGAGCTGATTCCGGACAATCCGCACCTGCATCGCTGGTTGGACATGGCCGCCGAGAAGATCAGGTTCCAGGGCCTGCCGGCGCGCATCTGCTGGGTCGGCCTGGGCGACCGCGATCGCCTCGGCCTGGCGTTCAACGAGATGGTGGCCAATGGCGAACTGAAGGCCCCTGTGGTGATCGGGCGGGACCACCTGGATTCGGGCAGCGTGGCCTCGCCCAATCGCGAAACCGAAGCAATGGCCGACGGTTCCGACGCGGTCTCCGACTGGCCGCTGTTGAACGCCCTGCTGAACACGGCCAGCGGCGCGACATGGGTGTCGCTGCATCACGGCGGCGGCGTCGGCATGGGCTTCTCGCAGCACGCCGGCATGGTGATCGTCTGCGACGGCACCGAAGCGGCTGCCAAGCGCATCGCCCGCGTGTTGTGGAACGATCCCGCGACCGGCGTCATGCGGCATGCCGACGCCGGTTACGAGATTGCACTCAACTGCGCGAAGGAAAAGGGCCTGGACCTGCCCGGCATCCTGCGCTGAGCCTGTGACGGCCGCTGGCCGTCTTGCCTTGCCGAGGTAGTGACGGCCGCTGGCCGTCACCACCCTCGTTCCAAGGCTTGGACAAGCTCGACCCTACGGAAGCCCTGTTACGGTTCATCCCTGAAGCAACAGAGAGGGCTCATGGGACGCCACAGTCCTGCACGGATAGAGATCATGGACAGCTGGCCGTGGCCATACACCTTTGCAACCGTTCATAGGTTTCGCCGGCCCCGCCCATGCGCCGGGACGCGACCATATCCCAGACATTGTCGACTGCTGGACAGGCGCACCCTGTACGCGCCACTCTAAGTCGCGAGCGATTGAACTGGTTGATCACATTTCATACGGAGTTCAAATGGACTGGCTTTGCTCGTTGTAGAACCATTCATCTTGGAAAAGGATTGCCCATGGCCACACGAAAGTCCACTAAAGTCGAAAAGTTAGGCGCAAAAAAAACAACGAAAAATGGGTTGAAGGCAAGGAAAAAGCCTGCTCCACGCAATTCAAGTGCAGAGCCTAAGGTTTCCAGTGCTCCGCCGAAGTATCCTCGGCAATCAGTTGAAAGATCACTTCGCATTCCTCGAGCGATTTTAGAGCAGAATGCGGGCCGCCCGTGTACGACTGCGGAAGCAGCTGCTTTTCTAGGCATCTCTGCAACTGGGCCCTTCATTGTTGAGGTCAGCTCAGGGATCAAATACGGATTTTTAAGCCGCCCAGAGCAAGGTCAAATCCAAGTAACAGATCGAGCAAAACAGGTGCTTCGCCCTAAAGACTCTGAAGACCGCTTAAGTGGCCTTCGAGACGCAATATTCTCGGCACCAGTTATTTCAGAGGTTTACGGCCATTATCGAGGTGAGCACCTCCCCGACAATCAGTTCTTCCACAACACTTTAACGGACACCTTTGGACTTCCGCCTGACAAGATTATGGAATTCCAAGAGGTCTTTCTGGAATCACTTCGTTCAGCCGACCTGATATCAGAACTTGACGGGAAATATCGAGTACTTGATGCATCAGCTAGCCATGACTCCACGCCCGGTAACACTGCCACATTCAAGAAGCTCGACAGGTCCGTCAAAGTCGGAGCCGGTGACAGTTGCTTCGTAGTTATGCCCTTCGCAGCGCCACACGGTGATTACTATCACCATATCTACAAGCCCGCCATTGAGAAAGCTGGCTTGAGGCCAATTCGCGCGGACAACGAAATTTTTGGAACAGGAAAAATTATCGACCAGATTTGGTCTGGCATAAATTCCGCAACAGTCCTGGTCGCTGAACTTACAACTCGAAATCCAAACGTATTCTATGAGTTAGGCTTGGCACATGCCCTGGAAAAGCCAGTCGTACTCGTATGCGGAAATGAAACCGACGTCCCGTTCGACCTTAAGCACATTCGCGTCATCTATTATGATACCAGCGACCCATTCTGGGGCAGCAAGCTAATGGACAAGGTGGCGGAAAACATTCTTTCCGCAATCGCTAAACCAGAGGAGGCTGTATTGAAGCGAGTAGGTTTAGTCGAAGAATAAGCATGAGGGGCGAGCATAACTGCAGCTAACGCACTCATGCCATAATTTTCCAGAAAGTTGCACAGGCGCTCGAGCGCACAAGTTTCGCTAATCCGCTGTTGAAATTCATTGAGGCGGTCGAAGTAGGCCACTTCTTGATCAACCCCTCGCTATCACGAAACAAAATCGAACCGGAATTTCGGGAGATACTCCCACTGAGACTTTGAGCGCCGTGAAGGCAGTCTTACCAAAACCTGCGCTACCGGCTAGGGAAACTTTCTTTCACTCCGCGTAGCCAAACTAAATTGCTGGAAAATCGCTCCGACAGATCATAGTCAGCAGTCTAACCATGCGCCGCGCGTCGTTCGCTCTACCTTCCTGCGTGGCCTTCAGAAACGTCGACAGACGGGCGTGACTTGATCGCCACCGCCGTCTCACCGGATCATCAGCGCGGGCTTCTAGCCTCACGCAGGCCTGAGTTGTTTATTAACTCACAGCGACCGAAATGCTTGTTGCGGCCGCGAGATTGACCACTCCTCTCATCGTCGTTTTTACATATTGCCAAGCATGACAACCGATATCCGAAATCTGACGGACCCCACCCCATCCCCACCAATCTACCCTCCGCATGCGATCGGGGCGTTTCTTCCGGTGTCGCAGCGAGATGTAGAACTTTTCAACGACATGCTCGACGAGGAGCTTGACTCATCTTTCTCTTCAAGCGCTTGCTGCTGCGATTTTTGCTACGACGAATTCGCGTCTCTCTGGCCCGGAGTTATTAAGCACAGCAGCAGGTTTCAGTCCTGCTCGATTCCACTGGACCTCTATCTGGAGAACTCACGGATAAGAGAGGTATACAGTGAACCGGAATTTTCTACACTCAGAAATCTCGTAACATGCCGCCGATGCGGCACAACGACCCCTTACAATTTATGGATATACGAGCATGAATTCAATTCTCCCGAGGCTGTTGAGCTGAACATTAGGGAGATAGAAATGATTGCCGATCGGACTCCATTTTTGCTCCTTACAAACGAGTTTGCTCAGCACGCGAGAAACCAGATACGAATCATTGCTTCAACAGCTGAGGAAGAGTCTATCTCATTAAACGTCTTCCGCGCACGGACCTCTGAGAGCATAGTTTTTGCTGGCCAGGACCCAGACGATGTCGATACTTTCGGCCCACCTCCCGCATCAAGGGTAGCGGAGGGAAGGTTCAACCATGCAGGGCATCCGATGTTGTATCTGGGAGACACAGAAAAAACAGTTTTAAACGAACTCGGCGGCGAAGATGGAGAAGTTGTCGTAGCGCAGCTTGAGCTCGCGCAGCAGATAATGAAGGTCCTTGATTTCATCCAGCCTGCCCACAGACCGCACACGGATGAGACGCTGGTTGCGCTCGCAGACTCCGCGCTCCTTTCTGCTCCAACTTTAGAAGCGGGTTGGCGAAAGCCACAATATACATTCTCTAGATTCATCGCTGACTGCGCGCGCGAGTCGGGATTTGGCGCGATTCGCTATGGCTCTACAAAACACTGCGGTGGCGTCAATTTAGTATTACTTGATCCACCTAAAACCTTGAGAGGCTTTGCAAGATTAGTCTCTATCAAGGTTCATCAAGCACCTAAGAGTGGTGCGGCAACGGATGTGTCTTGACCCCGCAGGTCGGCATACCAGATTCTTCGGGGCCGGTGTTCGACGCTGCAAGGGAATGATCCATTCCCTCGACAATGCTACAGCGCCCTGTTAACTTTCTCCGCACCTACTTGGTTTACAGGACTCTTATCCAGCCGCGGCTCTGTTCCGTGCTGGTTCCATTGCTCATGACTTCTGCTCGCCCGCGCACCTGCATGCTCACCGTTGCCGTGCTCACCACCCTCGCTGCCTTGCCCGCCCACGCCCAGACGGCCACCGCGCCCACCACCTTGGGCCGCATCGATGTCACCGCCGCCAACTCCACTGACGCCGCGCGCACGGCGCTGGCGCGCGTGCCCGGCGCCGGCAACGTGATCGACCTGGCCAAGGTGGCGCAGGGCCGCGTCGGCAACACCGCCGACGTGCTGGCCTACCAGCCCGGCATCAGCGCGCAGTCGCCCGGCAACGAAGGCACCAAGGTGTCCATCCGCGGTTCGGGGATCAACCGTGGCCCGGGCGCGCATGCATCTGGCATCGCCGTGTCGCTGGACGGGCTACCGTTGACCGCATCGGGCGGCACGCCGTACGAACTGCTGGAACCGCTGTGGCTGTCGCGCGTGGAAGTACTGCGCGGCGCCAATGGCTTCGAACGCGGCGCCCTCGCGCTGGGCGGTGCGATCAACTACGTCAGCCGCAGCGGCCGCGATGCGCCCGGTGTGGAGCTGCACTACGAAGCCGGCAGCCGGGGGTACCAGAAGCGCAGCCTCGGCTACGGCGGCGTGCAGGACCGCCTGGACTACTACTTCGCCTACACCGACACCGAGTTCGACGGCTACCAGCGACATGCCAGTGGTGACGGCAAGGGCGCGTTGGCCAACATCGGCTGGCAGATCACCCCGGACCTGCAGACCCGTTTCTTCCTGCGCTACCGTGAAACCAACCACCAAACGCCCGGACGACTGACCCGCGCGCAGATCCGCCACGATCCCCGCGCGGCCAACCCGGCCAACCTCGCCATTGACGCGCAGCGCCCGCAGCCGGGCAGCACGTGGATCGGCAACATGACCACGCTGCAACTGGACGAGGATTCCTCGCTGCAGGCGGGGCTGGTGTATCACACGTATCCGATGGACTTGAACGAGAGCCTGTACCGCCAGCAGCTGGACTACGCCAACCTCAACGCCACGCTGGATTACCGCCGCAGCCACACGCTGTTCGGCCATGACAGCGTGACCATCCTGGGCCTGCGCGTCACCCATGACCTCGACGCGGACGTGCGCGAGACGCTGCGCTTCCCCAGCAATGGCTACCCCGCCGGCACGCATACGCGTGACTTCTCGCACCATGGCACCGACAGCACGTTGCGCCTCGGCAACGAACTGCAGCTGAGCGATGCGCTGCGCGTCCAGACCGGTCTGGCGCTGGTGCAGACGCGTCGCAAGGTCGAAGTGTCCTGGCCACGCACCGATGAGCGCTTGAACGAGCGCGAGTGGGACTACGCGCCACGCCTGGGCGTCACCTGGCAGGCGTCGCCGGCCACGCAGTGGTTCGGCAACTTCGGCCGGTCCGTGGAGCCGGCGCATCCGTGGTCGATGATCTGGGGGTCCAACCAATACTTCGCCGCAGGCAACGGTGCGTCCACCGGCCGCCAGCGTGCACCGGTCGTGCTGCGAAACCAGACCGCCACCACGCTCGAACTCGGCGCACGTGGCGATGGCCGCATCGGCCGCTGGGAACTCACTGGCTACCATGCGCGCGTCAACCATGAGCTCCTCAGCGTCGAGGTGGCGCCCGTGCCGAACCTGTTCATCGCCGAAAACAACGCGAGCCCCACGGTGCATCAGGGCATCGAAGCCGGTCTGAACAGCGCGCTGTGGCAAGGCGGCAACGGCCGCCTGTCCCTGCGCCAGGCCTATACCTTCAGCGACTTCCGCTACCGCGATGATCGCCGCTTCGGGGGCAGCCGCCTGCCCGGCCTGCCACGGCACGCTTACCAGGCCGAACTGCGTTACGACCACGGCTCTGGACTGTACGCGTCGATCAACACCGAGTACGCCTCGCGGATGTTCGTCGACTATGCCAACACCTACCGCGCCGACAGCCATCTGGTGTTCGGCAGCCGCGCCGGCTTCGATGCGCCCGGCGGCCGCTGGCAGGGGTGGCTGGAGCTGCGCAACCTCGGCAACGTGCGTTATGCGGCGACGGTCACCCCGGGTTACGACGACGGCGGCCGCGATGTTGCGCGGTCGACGCCCGGCGAAGGGTTTGGCGTGTACGCCGGCATGCGTCTTCGGTTCGACTGAGCCTGCGCCCTGCCCCGGGGCCGCGTCCCCTTCACGTCCTGTTGGCGGTCCGCTTGGCAAAACAGGGATCCTCTCGATCTCCCTGCTGCCATGGCCTCCGCCCTGACCGACGCTGTTGCCGTCGAAGCGATTCTCGATGACACCCGCGTTGGCGTATGGCAGTTCGACGTTGCCACGCGCCAGCTGACCGCCTCCGATGCCGCCACCGTGCAACTGAGCGGCGTCACGCCGCAGGCGTTGCGTGGTGCGTGGCGGCGCATCGCACGGCAGGCGAGCCGGCAGCCCCAGTTCGAGGTCGAGCTGCCGTGGACGGATGGCACCAGCCGCCGCTGGCTGATGCTGCGCGGTCGACGGGATCCACAGCGGCAGCGGATCAGCGGGATGTGCGTGGACATGACCCGCCGCGTCCGCGCCGAACTGCTGGTTCGCGAGCAGGCCATGCTGCTGGACACGCTTGCCCGTGGTACTGCGCCACGCGATTGCCTGGCCGTGCTGCTGCAGGCGGTCGATCGACTCAAGCCGGGCCTGCGCACTGCCATCCTGTCCACCCCTGCCAGCCCGACCTGTAACGGCTATGCAATCGGCCATGGCATGGCCGAAGAACTGACCTCGCTGCTGCAGCGCGCACCGACGGGCCCGTTGCCTGCGGGGTTCGGCATGTCGGCAGACGCCAGCACGCTGGACGACAGCGCCCGCGCCTGGGCACGGCAATGGCAGGACGCAGCGCAGCCGCATGGCATCCGCGCGTGTGCCGCACTCCCGGTATCGAAGGACGGCCAGGCCCCTCATGCCTGGCTGGTGATGTGCCTGGCCGATGCGCGCGACCTGAGTGGATGGGAGCAGGAAGTTGCCGGATTCACCACGCGGCTGGCCACGCTGGTGCTGGAGCGTGAGCAGCAGCACGCCGCGCTGGAGCAGGCCGCCGATGCCGTCGGCCATGCGCTGCATGATGCGGAACGCGAGCGTCGCCGGTTCAAGGCCTTCCTGGACAGCTCACCGGATCTGGCCTATGTGTTCAACCTCGAACACCGCTTCACCTACGCCAATCGCGCCCTGCTGCAGATGTGGGGAAAGACCGAAGAAGAAGCGCTCGGACGCAATTGCCTGGAGCTGGGGTATCCGGACTGGCATGCGGCGATGCACAGCCGCGAGATCGAGGAGGTGATCGCGACCCGCCAGCCGATCCGCGGGGACGTACCCTTCGAAGGCCCGCTGGGCCGGCGCATGTACGACTACATCTTCGTCCCGCAGCTGGGCCTGGACGGACAGGTGGAGGCCATCGTCGGCACCACGCGTGATGTCACCGAGCGCAGCGAGCATGAGGTCGAGCGTGCGCGCAACGAATCGCTGCTGCGGATGCTGGTGGACGAGCTCCAGCATCGCACGCGCAACATCATGTCAGTGGTGCGCGCGATGGCCAGCCGGACCCTGGCGACCAGCGCCGATCTTGTCGATTTCTCCAGCCGCTTCGACGCCCGCCTGGATGCGCTGGCCCGTGCGCAGGGGCTGTTGTCGCGGCTGGGCGAACTGGACCGGGTGCACTTCGACACGCTGCTGCGCGGTGAGCTTGCCGCCCATGTAGACCCGTCTTCGCACGAGGGCCAGATCCTGCTCGACGGACCGGCCGACATTGCCCTGCGGTCGGGAACGGTGCAGCCGTTGGCGATGGCGTTGCACGAACTGGCTACCAACGCAGTGAAGTACGGTGCACTGCGCCAGCAGGGCGGCATGCTGCATGTGCGCTGGTCTGTAGTGAATGTCGACGGCCCCGGCGGAGGCGGCCCGCGGCTGCTGGTGGAATGGGAGGAACACGGCGTGACCGACCTGCCGGAAGATCCGACACAGATCCGCGGCGGGGGTGCCGGACGCGAGCTGATCGAGAAAGCCTTGCCGTACCAGGTCGGTGCAGGGGTGGAGTACGCATTCGCGCCGGACGGCCTGCGCTGCTCCATCCTTCTGGTCATTTCCCAGCAGCAGGAATAAGGCACGCGAGATGGGTAGGGTCGATCCATGATCGACCGGCCGATAGCCCGTCACCGTGCGACG